>NZ_VNXM01000063.1:0-49599 GCF_009820205.1 Escherichia sp. HH26CH | reverse complement strand
CTGTTAGGGCGCGGCTGGTAACAGAGCCTTACAGGCGCATTTGAAAAACCTCCGGCTATGCCGGAGGATATTTATTAAGGTTAAATCACCGCCCATACGCACCAGGTAATTAAGAATCCGGTAAAACCGAGAATGGTCGTTAACACTGTCCAGGTTTTCAGACCGTCTGCTACCGACAACCCCAGATATTTGGTCACAATCCAGAACCCTGAGTCATTAATATGTGACGCACCAAGCCCACCAAAGCAGGCTGCCAGCGTCACCAATACGCACTGAATTGGATTCAATCCCATCACCGCTTCTGAGAGTAACCCGCCGGTTGTCAGGATTGCTACGGTTGCTGACCCCTGCGATGCACGCAGCGCCAGTGAAATAATAAATGCGGCTGGTAACAGAGGTAGGTCAATCATTTGTAACATGTTGGCAAGGGCTTTACCGACGCCCGATTCCACCAGCACTTTACCAAATACTCCTCCAGCACCAGTAACCAAAATCACTACCGCCGCAGTGGGAAGGGCAGAGCCCATAATGTCGCTGGTGTGTTGTAAGCTCCAGCCGCGACGTAAAGCCAATAACCAGAATGCCAGCACCAGCGCAATCATTAGGGCTACCATTGGTGAGCCGATCAACTGTAGCGTACCAAGCAGGGGATGCGAAGGCGGCATCAGTGTTGCAGAAACCGTACCCGCCATGATAATCGCGATAGGAATAACAATTAGCGAGGTGACCAGCGCGACGCCCGGTGGATTTATTTTATCGCTTAATTTTGTCGCGCCTTCCTCACTGGCCGGAGCCAGTTGCATCTGTTCCAGTACCTCGACCGACATCGCATACTGGCGCTTATTGATTATTTTCGCTGCAAAGTAGCCAACAATCCCTACGGGAATAGAAATCGCAATACCAATGATGGTTAGCCAGCCGATGTCTGCGTGGAGTAACCCCGCTGCGGCGACAGGGCCTGGATGCGGCGGTACCGCCACGTGAACAGTGAGCATGATCCCAGCGACAGGCAGGCCAAATTTGAGTGGTGATATTTTGGCAACCTTGGCAAAACCGTAAATGATTGGCGCAAGAATAATAAAGCCGACATCAAAGAAGACGGGAATACCGAGGAAGAACGCTGCCAGAGTCAGCGCAGCGATAGTTCGTTTGTCACCTAACTTGCGACTGAAATAATTAGCCAGTGACTCTGCACCACCAGAGTGTTCGATCATACGCCCCAGCATAGCGCCCAGACCAATAATAATAGTGACGGAACCAAGCACACCGCCCATCCCGGCGATCATCACTTTACCCACTTCGCCCGCCGGTATACCCGCCGCAAGTGCGACTAACAGGCTGACGAGGAGCAGAGCAACGAATGGTTGAACCTTTGCCTTGATGACCAGCAGCAACAGCATGATTACGCCAGCTAACGCAATGCATAACAAAGTAATTGTGGACATGGGAAACCCTGTCTGAAAGTTATAGTTAACCTACCCCATCCGTAGATGGGGGGATGTATGGGTACGTTGTAATTAGGGATTGAGCGAATTAGCGCCAGGCGTCAAACCAGCCAAGCCCTTCTTCGGTGAGGCCACGAGGTTTATATTCACAACCGATCCAGCCCTGATATCCCACCTCATCGAACAGGCGGAACAGCCACGGATAGTTGATTTCTCCATCGTCCGGTTCATGTCGATCAGGTAGTCCGGCAATTTGTACGTGCGCATATTTCCCGGCGTAGTCGCGGATTAAATGCGTCAGGTTGCCATCTACTTTTTGCGCATGAAAAGTATCTAGTTGAATAAACACGTTATCTCGCGCAACTTCTTCAACAATAGCCAGTGCCTGATACTGGCTGGAGAAGAGATAATGAGGCTTAACGCCGGGGCTGAGTGCTTCAACTAATATTCGCTTGCCGTGTGGCGCAAAGCGGTCGGCAGCGTAGCGGAGATTATCGATAAATACTGCCCTGTACCGTTCAGCATCTTCGCCAGCGGGCACGACGCCTGCCATCACATGGACTTGTTCACAATTGAGCGCCAATGCATATTCCAGTGCCAGGTCGATGTCTGCGTGTGCTTCGTGCTCACGTCCGGGAAGGGCGGATAATCCCCATTCCCCCGCATTAATATCTCCGGGAGCGGTATTGAACAGCGCCAGTGTCAGATGGTTTTGCTCCAGTTGCTTTTGGATTTGCAGGGTGGAGTAGTCATAGGGAAACAGAAATTCCACAGCATCGAACCCGGCTTTTCGCGCTGCGGCGAAGCGTTCAATAAAAGGCACTTCGGTGAACATCATGGATAAATTAGCTGCAAAACGAGGCATTGCATTAACTCCTTAATTCCGCAATTTCACCTGCGGTCAGATAACGGATCGGGCGGTCACCGAGAATAAAAATCAGCTTTGCCGTTTCCTCCAGCTCTTCCATATTGTTGGCGGCTTCTTGCAGGCTTTCACCGCAAACCACTGGGCCATGATTTGCCAGTAAAAAAGCCTGATTGTCTGCTGCCAGTTCCGCCAGATCCTGTGCGATGCGTTTATCGCCCGGTCGGTAATAAGGCACCAGCGGGATATTTCCCATCCGCATCACCACGTATGGTGTGAACGGACGAATAACGTTATTGCTGTTCAGCCCTTCCAGGCAGGAAAGCGCCGTCGACCACGTACTGTGCAAATGCACCACCGCTTTACAGCGCGGATTGTTGCGATACAGCGCCAGATGAAAGAGCACCTCTTTCGAGGGTTTGTCACCACTTAACCATTCGCCATCCGCGGTGACTTTGGAAAGCCGCTGCGGATCGAGGTTGCCCAGGCATGAACCTGTCGGTGTCGCCAGTAAATTCCCGTCAGGTAAAAGCAGCGACAGATTGCCAGCCGAACCGGTTGCATATCCGCGCTGAAAGAATGAACTGGCAATCCGCGTCATCTCCTCTCGCAAAGACTGCTCTACTTTTGCGAAATCGCTCATGATAAAAACTCTCTTTGGGCTCGTGAAAAAAAGGCTTCATCACCGAAGTTGCCAGATTTAAGGGCGAGTGAGACAGGCTTATCCAGTGCGTTTACCCACGGCACGCCGGGGGAAATGGTTGGGCCAATATGAAACCCTTTTATTCCCAGGCTCTGTGTGACTACGCCGGAGGTCTCACCGCCTGCGACAATAAAGCGTGTCACGCCTTCCGCTGCTAACCGCGCCGCTAGTTGAGAAAACAGTGTTTCTACTGCCTGACTGGCTTTTTGTGCACCGTATTGCTGTTGAATTGCTGCCAATGCATCAGTGCTGGCGGTGGCAAAAACCAGTGGAGCAAGTACACTTTCCTGGCCCAGAACCCACTCTGCCAGTTCGTGTGCATAAGCGGCCAGAGTTTCAATTGAGAGGCAGCGTGCCACATCAACTTCACGGGCTGGTGCAATTTGACGGTAATGTGCTACCTGGCGATTGGTCATTTGAGAGCATGAACCGGAGAGCACTACGCCGCGCCCAGCGAGCGGATGCCCTGCTTTGCGAGCCTGGTTACCGTTTTCTTGCGCCCACTGCCGGGCAAGGCCAATCGCCAGACCAGAACCGCCCGTTACCAGTGGGGCATCGCGCAAGGCTTCTCCCTGAATTTCCAGATGGTGTTCGGTCAGCGCATCAAGCACCGCGTAGCGGTAGCCCTCTTGCTGTAAGCGAGCCAGCTCTTGACGAACGGCATCCACACCTTGTTCGAAAACATGTGCCGAAACGACGCCGCAGCGCCCTGTGGATTGCGCTTCAACCAGACGGGGAAGATAGCTGTCGGTCATGGGATTTACCGGGTGATGGCGCATCCCGGATTCGGCCAGCAGTTGATTCATTACGAACAAATACCCCTGATAAACCGTACGTCCGTTGACCGGCAGGGCCGGAGAGAAGACCGTAAACGGCGTGTCGAGAGCATCCATTAATGCATCGGTAACCGGGCCGATATTACCTTTCGCCGTACTGTCGAAAGTAGAGCAGTATTTGAAATAGATCTGTTTGCAACCTTGCTGTTGCAACCAGCTCAGAGCCGCCAGCGATTGCTGTGTGGCTTCAACCACCGGACAGGAACGCGTTTTCAGGCTGATCACCAGTGCGTCGATTGCTTCCGGCATTTTACCTGTTGGAACACCGTTAATTTGTACCGTTGGTAGACCGTTTTCCACCAGAAAACTGGCGATATCCGTCGCGCCGGTAAAATCATCGGCGATAACGCCAATCTTGATCATGATTTCGCTCCCGGTAGAGTGATGCCAGAGAAAATCTTGATAACTGCGCTATCGTCTTCTTTCCCGTAACCCGCGTTACTGGCGCTGGTGAACATATTCAATGCTGTTGAGGCCAATGGCAGCGGGAAGTGCAGGGCTTTGGCTGTATCGGCAACCAGACCAAGATCCTTAACAAAAATATCGACGGCTGAATGCGGGGTGTAATCGCCATCCACCACATGACGCATCCGGTTTTCGAACATCCAGGAATTTCCGGCGGCATTGGTCACGACGTCATACATCACATCCAGCGGGATCCCCGCACGGGCTGCAAGTGCCATCGCTTCGGCTCCGGCAGCAATATGTACGCCCGCTAACAACTGGTGAATAATTTTTACGGTCGAACCTAGTCCCGGTTCTGCACCTATGCGATAAACTTTTCCGGCAACGGCTTCCAGCACGGGTGCCAGTCGTTCAAAGGCAATATCGCTACCGGAGGCCATGACAGTCATTTCACCGTTAGCGGCTTTTACTGCACCACCAGAAACTGGCGCATCCAGCATTTCCAGATCGAATCCAGCTAGAGCGGTAGCAATTTCTTGCGCATCAGCACTAGCGATAGTGGAAGAAACCATTACTGCCGTACCGGGTTTCAGATGTTGTGCAACGCCTGTTTCACCAAACAGCACCTGTTTAACCTGGGCCGCATTGACCACCAGCACCAGCAGAGCGTCCAGTTTTTCGGCAAACGTCGCGGCGTTATCAGAAACCCCGCAAGCACCTGCCTCTTTCAACGTAGCGCAGGCATTGCTGTTCAGGTCTGCGCCCCAGGTAGAAAGACCTGCGCGGACACATGACAGTGCTGCTCCCATTCCCATTGACCCTAAGCCAACGATACCGACATGAAACTCAGATCCCGTTTTCATCTGCTCTCCTTGTTAATTTAAGTGATATTTTGTTTGATATTGTGAATATAAGCGCTGGAAGATAACGATATGGTGAGCTGATTCACAAAAATTAACATTGTGTGTTATTTTATGTGAACTAAGCGTTAGTTGCGCCGCGCACGTTTCGCAGGCAAATAGCGTAGAATGTCAGCAGGACAAAGGAAGGAGCAAAAGTTGATACCCGTAGAGCGTCGCCAAATCATCCTTGAGATGGTAGCTGAAAAAGGCATTGTCAGTATTGCTGAACTAACGGACAGAATGAATGTGTCACATATGACCATTCGTCGGGATTTACAAAAACTGGAGCAGCAGGGAGCCGTTGTGCTGGTGTCCGGAGGCGTCCAGTCTCCGGGACGCGTGGCGCATGAACCTTCTCATCAAGTAAAAACTGCGCTGGCAATGACGCAAAAAGCGGCTATTGGCAAGCTGGCGGCAAGTCTTGTTCAGCCGGGAAGTTGTATCTATCTGGATGCGGGAACGACCACGCTAGCGATAGCACAGCATCTGATTCACATGGAGTCACTGACTGTGGTCACAAACGATTTCGTTATTGCGGACTACTTGCTCGACAACAGTAATTGCACAATTATTCACACTGGCGGTGCAGTGTGTCGGGAAAACCGTTCCTGTGTCGGGGAAGCCGCTGCGACCATGCTGCGCAGCCTGATGATTGATCAGGCTTTTATTTCTGCATCGTCATGGAGTGTGCGGGGGATTTCTACGCCAGCGGAAGATAAAGTCACGGTGAAACGGGCGATTGCCAGTGCCAGCCGCCAGCGAGTTTTGGTCTGTGATGCGACGAAATATGGTCAGGTGGCGACATGGCTGGCGTTACCATTAAGCGAGTTTGATCAGATTATTACAGACGACGGTTTGCCGGAGAGTGCCAGTCGCGCGCTGGCGAAGCAGGATCTCTCTTTGCTGGTAGCGAAAAATGAATAATGGCCTGCAATAACACCGGGTTACTCATGCTTCACAGAAGAAGCATGAGACTATTTTATTTTATAAAATGACAGGCGTCCGCTTTCCGGCGAACCGGTATCAATATAAACCTGGTTGGCGAATGTCTGGATGTTATCAAACATCATATGTCCGAAGATAAAGCAGTCGGCGCCGTTTATTTCCTGTAACTCGCCTTTGAGCGATTTCAGTACGCGATCAACAGGCCAGAGTAATTCTCTCTCCGCTATTTCTTTGCCAAAGAGATATTCATTCCCCGGATAATCTGCATGCGCGATGACATATTTTATTATGTCGTTAGTGATTTCAACAATATGTGGAAGATTATGAAAACGTAGCAATAGGTCTATTGCTTCTTTTTGTTCCGTATCACTTAACTCAAAGAACCAGTCGCCACCGCTGGCAAGCCACATATTGCCATCGCCGGTCGCGAACGCATCCAATGCCATCGCTTCATGGTTGCCTTTAACCGATGTAAACCAGGGCTGGTTTAGCAGGCGCAGCACGTTAAGACTCTCCGGCCCACGATCAATATTATCGCCGACAGAAATAAGTAAGTCGGTTTCAGGGCAAAAAGAGAGTTGATGTAAGCGGGATTGTAATAATTGATAGTCACCATGAATATCACCAACGGCCCATATATGGCGATAGTGATGGGCATTAATTTTTTGATAGCGTGTAGATGGCATGGTTTTACCCTGTAAAATAAGATTTTCTATTATACAGGGTATTTTTATTTGATTCGTCAGTTGTCGTTAATATTCCCGATAGCAAAAAACTATCGGGAATTGTTATTACACCAGACTCTTCAAGCGATAAATCCATTCCAGCGCCTGACGCGGGGTAAGTGAATCCGGGTCAAGATTTTCCAGCGCTTCGACCGCTGGCGAGGTTTCTTCCGGTACTGACAGCAAAGACATTTGCGTACCATCCACTTGCGTAGCGGCGGCGTTCGGCGAAATGCTTTCCAGCTCACGCAGTTTTTGCCGTGCGCGCTTAATCACCTCTTTTGGCACGCCCGCCAGAGCAGCAACCGCCAGGCCGTAGCTTTTGCTCGCCGCGCCATCCTGAACGCTGTGCATAAAAGCGATCGTGTCGCCGTGCTCCAGCGCATCGAGATGCACGTTGGCGACGCCTTCCATTTTCTCCGGCAGTTGAGTCAGTTCAAAGTAGTGGGTAGCAAACAACGTCAACGCTTTAATCTTATTCGCCAGATTTTCCGCGCACGCCCATGCCAGCGACAGACCATCGTAAGTGGACGTTCCGCGCCCAATCTCATCCATCAACACCAGGCTGTACTCCGTGGCGTTATGCAGAATATTGGCGGTTTCGGTCATCTCCACCATAAAGGTTGAACGCCCGGATGCCAGATCGTCAGCCGCGCCTACACGGGTAAAGATACGGTCGATCGGGCCAATCTCGACTTTTTGCGCCGGTACGTAGCTACCGATGTAGGCCATCAGCGCAATCAACGCGGTCTGGCGCATATAGGTACTTTTACCGCCCATGTTCGGACCGGTGATGATCAACATGCGGCGCTGCGGCGACAGGTTCAGCGGGTTGGCGATAAACGGCTCATTCAGTACCTGTTCAACCACCGGATGGCGACCTTCGGTAATGCGAATGCCCGGTTTATCAATGAAGGTCGGGCAGGTGTAGTTCAGGGTATAGGCCCGTTCCGCCAGGTTTACCAGTACGTCGAGTTCTGCCAGTGCGCTCGCGCTCTGTTGCAACGCTTCCAGATGCGGCAACAACAGGTCGAACAACTCTTCATAAAGCTGTTTTTCCAGTGCCAGCGCTTTACCTTTCGAGGTGAGTACTTTGTCTTCATACTCTTTTAGCTCTGGAATAATGTAGCGTTCGGCGTTTTTCAGCGTCTGGCGACGCATATAGTTGATGGGTGCCAGATGGCTTTGTCCACGGCTAATCTGAATGTAATAACCATGCACCGCGTTAAAGCCGACTTTCAGCGTGTCCAGGCCGGTACGTTCACGCTCGCGAACTTCCAGACGCTCCAGATAATCTGTCGCGCCGTCAGCCAGCGCTCGCCACTCATCCAGCTCTTCGTTATAGCCTGATGCGATAACACCACCGTCGCGTACCAGCACCGGCGGTGTGTCGATGATTGCTCGCTCCAGCAGATCGCGCAGCTCGGCAAACTCGCCCATTTTCTCACGCAGCGCCTGTACCGGTGCACTAGCGACATTTTCTAACTGTGCACGCAGCTCCGGCAGTTGCTGGAAAGCGTGACGCATACGGGCCAGATCGCGTGGGCGGGCAGTCCGTAAAGCCAGACGTGCCAGAATACGTTCCAGGTCGCCGACCTGACGCAGTACCGGCTGCAGCTCAGCGGTGAAATCCTGCAATGCGCCAATAGTTTGCTGGCGCTCAAGCAACACGCGGGTATCGCGCACTGGCATATGCAGCCAGCGTTTCAGCATTCGACTCCCCATCGGCGTTACAGTGCAGTCGAGCACGGAAGCCAGTGTGTTTTCCGCACCGCCCGCCAGGTTCTGGGTAATTTCCAGGTTACGACGCGTCGCGGCATCCATAATGATGCTGTCCTGCTCACGTTCCATAGTGATAGAACGAATATGCGGCAGAGTCGTACGTTGCGTATCTTTCGCATACTGCAACAGACAACCGGCGGCACAAAGTCCGCGCGGCGCGTTCTCGACGCCAAAACCGACCAGATCGCGGGTGCCAAATTGTAGATTCAACTGCTGGCGCGCGGTGTCGATTTCAAACTCCCACAGCGGACGACGACGCAAGCCGCGACGACCTTCAATTAACGACATTTCAGCAAAATCTTCTGCATACAGCAGTTCCGCCGGATTAGTGCGTTGCAGTTCTGCCGCCATCGTTTCGCGGTCAGCCGGTTCGCTCAGGCGAAAACGACCAGAACTGATATCCAGCGTCGCATAGCCGAATCCTTTGCTGTCCTGCCAGATAGCAGCCAGCAGGTTGTCCTGACGCTCCTGCAACAGCGCTTCATCGCTGATGGTGCCCGGCGTAACGATACGCACAACTTTGCGCTCAACCGGACCTTTGCTGGTCGCCGGATCGCCAATTTGTTCGCAGATGGCAACGGACTCGCCCTGATTCACCAGTTTGGCGAGGTAGTTTTCCACCGCATGGTAGGGAATCCCCGCCATCGGGATCGGCTCGCCCGCTGAAGCGCCGCGTTTGGTCAGTGAAATATCCAGCAGTTGTGACGCACGTTTTGCGTCGTCATAAAACAGTTCGTAAAAGTCACCCATCCGGTAGAACAGCAGGATCTCGGGATGCTGGGCTTTCAGCTTGAGATACTGCTGCATCATTGGCGTATGGGCGTCAAAATTTTCTATTGCACTCATGGGGTTATGTCCGGTTCCCTGATATTAAATGGGGTGTGATGGTTTTTATTTTCGTTGTAATCACATAAGGCGCACATGATACCGGAGTTAATCATTTCAGGGGAAGAAGCGAACGGCGAGTTCTTGATGGTGATTCCGGGAAAGATGCTGTTTTGCAGCTTTTGCGTGATGCTTATGAAGCAAGTACGCAAAATTGTATCAGTTGGCGAACCCTTCTTCTTCAGAGCCATAGTCCCCTTTCAAATTAAGTTGTAATATAAATACATCTTAATGAGGTGGAGGCAGCATGTCCGGCAAGCGTATCTCTCGTGAAAAATTGACGATTAAAAAAATGATCGATCTTTATCAAGCGAAATGCCCGCAGGCGTCAGCGGAGCCGGCGCATTACGAGGCATTGTTTGCTTATGCGCAAAAACGGCTGGATAAATGTGTGTTCGGCGAAGACAAACCCGCCTGTAAGCAGTGTCCGGTGCACTGTTATCAGTCTGCAAAGCGTGAAGAGATGAAACAGATTATGCGTTGGGCCGGGCCGCGCATGCTGTGGCGTCATCCGATCCTAACCGTACGCCATCTCATTGATGACAAGCGTCCGGTGCCGGAGTTGCCAGAAAAATATCGCCCGAAAAAACCTCGTGAATAGTATACCGGACAGGCAGATCTGTCCGGCACCTCATGCAGTTAAACCAATGCCGATTTATCAATCCCCAGTCGTTTCATCCGTGATAGCAGTGTGGTGCGTTTTAGTCCCAGACGTTGCGCCGCGCCTTTCGGCCCGGCAACCACGCCGTTAGTCTCTTTTAATACACGCACAATTAGCTGATATTCATCTTCGCCCTCCTGAGCGACGACCGTTGCAGCCGGCGGCGTTTTAGGTTCCGGTAAAGCAATATCAGGCAATGACAGCTGCAGCACGTTGCCACGTGTCAGCAATACCGCGCGCTCAATGACGTTTTCCAGCTCGCGTACGTTACCTGGCCACTCCATATTGCTCAACGCGCGCAATGTTTCGGCAGGAATGCTGTCGATATTACGCCCCAGACGGCGGGCAATTTTAAAAGTAAAGGCTTTCGCCAGCAGCGGAATATCTTCCGGACGCTCGCGTAGTGGCGGCAGGTGGATCGGGAATACGTTCAGACGGTAATAGAGATCGCTACGGAACTCGCGGTCGGCAACCATTTTTTTCAGATCGCGGTTAGTCGCGGCAATTAAACGCACGTCCGTCTGTATAATTTTATTACTGCCGAGACGTTCAAACTCCTGTTCCTGTAATACACGCAGCAACTTCGGTTGTAACTCCAGCGGCATATCACCCACTTCATCGAGGAACAGGGAGCTTTTATCCGCCAGTTCAAAACGACCGATACGCTGGGCGCTGGCTCCGGTAAACGCACCACGCTCATGGCCAAACAGATCGCTTTCCAACAATCCGGCAGGCATCGCCGCGCAGTTCATTTTTACCATGCGGCGATTATTACGCCCACTGAGATTATGGATCGCGCGGGCAATCAGCTCTTTACCAGTGCCAGTTTCACCGAGGATCAGAACTGTACTGTCACTTTGTGCCACCATTTCAACTTGTTTAAGCACGCTGTACATGGCTTCACTGCGACCAATAATCTCGCCAAATTCACTATCAACATTGTTGAGCTGCTCGGTCAGGGCGAGATTTTCATCAACCAGTCGTTCTTTCAGACGATGAATTTCCTGATAGGCAAGGGCGTTATCGACAGCGATTGCCACACGTTCGGCAATCTGGCGCAGTAAATTCAGATTGGTCGTGGTAAACACTTTCTCTTCGCATTGCGCCAGTTTCAGCACGCCCAGCATGGTGTCGCCAGACATCAGCGGTAACAGGCACAAGGTTTGAATCTGGTTGCCCCAGGTGTCGAACAACATGCGTTCGTAGGGGGCTAAATTATCTCGCTCGTGGAGATTAATCAGCAGCATCTCTTTGCTTTTAAACACGCGTTCGGTGAGGGTTCCAGCTTCATCGACTTCGCTCTGTTCGTGAGCGGGATGCTGTTTATCAAGATAGTGAGTGGAGTAGATGTTGAGTTTGTTTTTACGGTGGCTGCGTAAGACGATGCTGATATCGTCAATGTCGAAATAGTAATGGATTTCTTTGGCGACTTCGCTGACCAGTTCGTCCATATCCAGGCGAGAAAGCACCGCGTTGGTGATGGCAACCAGGATGCGGAAGTTATCGCGTTCCCTGCATAACAACTCATAGTCGACATTATTGACGACGCGGCTCTGGATTTGTTCGGTGACGACAGAAATGATCTGCGTAAAAGTTTGCAGGCGATTGAACTCTTTTTCACTCCACGGGCGATCGTCATAACGAATAAATTCACAGCCACCAAAAATATGCCCTTCCGCCGCCAGTGGCATCAGGCAATAGTGACCAAATTTGGGGTATAGCCCACCAGCGGCCAGCTGCGGCCAGGTTTCACAAAATTCTTCGTAACTGCAATGTAGTGTATCAGGGCGCGACAAAATGCTGCGCACTGGACCGTGTGCCAGAACAGTTTCGTCTTCATAATTTATGGGGGTGTCTTTTTCACGCGACGCGTAATAAGACGCACGTTGAGTCTGCGCTTGCCACAACACAATAGCTGCATTGTCGGCGAGCGCAGAACGCTTTACCAATTGCGAAAGAGCCTCACACAGCGAGGCCAGATCGGGCTGCTGCAATAGTGTCCGAGTGATGTCGAACAACCCTTGTTGTCCGAGATCACTCATCGGTGTATATGACATTTTGTTCTTCCAGGAAAGCACCGCAAAGCGGTGCAAAAGGTCATTGACTAACTATAGGAGATTTAGAATTTTATTAGCATATACGCGGAAGCGGTTCGGCGTGTGGTAAATCGAGGGTTCGTTTCACGCCATACAGACCGGCAAGACGAACACCTTTACGTTCCACCACTTCACCAATCAGCGCCGCGTCTTTCCCCAGTGGATGGGAATGTAACGCCGCCAGCACTTGCTCTGCTGCGTTGCGTTCAACGGCGATCACCAGTTTGCCTTCGTTGGCAAAGTTAAGGGCGTCCAGCCCCAGCAGTTCGCAAACGCCGCGCACGGCAGGTTTAACCGGCAGTGCCGCTTCTGAAATTTCAATACCACAACCGCAGGCTGCCGCGAACTCATGAACTACCGCGTTCACTCCACCACGGGTGGCGTCACGCAGTGCCTTCACACCGGGAATATCACGCAGCGTCTGGATGAGCGGCGTCAGCACTGCGCAGTCGCTGACCAGTTCGCCATCCAGCCCCAGTTGCTCGCGCAGATTAAGAATAGTTGCTCCGTGGTCGCCGAGAGTTCCACTCACCAGCAGAACATCGCCTGCGGTTAGCGTCTGTGCGCCCCAGTGAATATTCGCCGGGATCGCGCCCATGCCAGCGGTGTTGATAAACAGTTTATCTGCCGCGCCGCGTTGCACCACTTTAGTGTCGCCAGTAACGATGGCAATGCCTGCCGCGCGGGCGGTTTCTGCCATGCTGGTCACCACGGCTTTTAGCGTCTCCATCGGCAATCCCTCTTCGAGGATAAAGCCACAAGAGAGATAGCGCGGAATAGCGCCACTGACCGCAACGTCATTCGCGGTGCCACAAATCGCCAACTTGCCAATATTGCCACCAGGAAAGAACAGCGGGTCGATGACGTAGCTGTCGGTGGAGAACGCCAGACGGTCGCCTTCTGCCACCAGCTGCGCCAGCTCAAGGCGCGCCTGGTCTTCCTGTTCTGCCAGCCACGGATTGGCAAAAGCTTCCATAAATAGGCTGTTGATTAATTGCTGCATCGCCTGGCCGCCGCTGCCGTGGGCGAGTTGGATATTATTCACGCTTCACTCTCCTGCTGACGATACTGATACCACGCGGCGCATGCTCCTTCGGAGGAAACCATCAGCGCGCCAAACGCGGTTTGAGGATTACAGGTGTTACCAAACAGCGGGCATTGATGCGGCTTACATTTGCCCGTCAATACTTCGCCACAACGTGCGCGCGGGTCATCGCAAACCTGCTGCGGTGCCGGGCGGAAATGCGCTTCGGCGTCAAATCGTTGATAGTCTGGCGTCAGGTGTACACCAGAAGATTCAATCACGCCTAAGCCGCGCCATTCGCTGTCGCCGTTGACGCAGAACACATCGGCAATCGCCTGTTGCGCCAGCAGGTTACCGGCATCCGGCACCACCCGCCGATACTGATTTTCTACCTTGCTGTGGGCCGCTATTTTCTGCTCCACCAGCATGACCACGCCTTGCAGTAGATCAAGCGGTTCGAAACCAGCCACCACCAGCGGACGATGAAAATCGCTGGCGATAAAATTATAGGCGTCGGTGCCGATAACCATACTGACGTGGCCCGGCGCGAGGAACGCATCGATACCGTTATCCGGCTGTTCCAGCAAACTGCGTAGCGTTGGGATCAGCGTAATATGCTGGCAGAAAAAGTAAAAATTTTGCACATCGCGGGCTTTCGCCTGTTGCAGAGTGATGGCCGTCGTCGGCATGGTGGTTTCAAACCCTAAGCCGAAGAACACCACTTTACGAGTTGGATTCTCCTGCGCCAGTTTCAACGCATCCATTGGCGAGTAAACGATGCGCACATCGGCACCGCGCGCTTTTGCCTGTAACAGCGACCCTTGTTTCCCTGGTACGCGCATGGCGTCGCCAAAGGTACAGAAGATGACTTCCGGATGGCTGGCAATCTCCACGCAGGTGTCGATTCTTCCCATCGGCAGTACACATACCGGGCAACCCGGACCGTGGATAAACTCAACGTTTTCCGGCAGTAACTGGTCGAGGCCGAATTTAAAAATGGCGTGGGTATGACCGCCGCACACTTCCATAATCCGCAGAGGGCGTTCAGCGGTGTAAGAGAGATGTGAAGCACGTTCGCGTAGATGCTCAATTAACTGCATCACCTGTTCCGGCGCGCGATATTCATCAACAAAACGCATTATTTTTCCTCGCCATACAACAGCGCGCCGACATCCGGCTCAACGTCAAACATGTTTTGTAAGGCGTCGAGGGTGTCGCGCGCTTCGGCTTCATTAATTACGCTCATGGCAAAGCCAACGTGAACCAGTACCCACTGGCCCACGCGTGGCTGACCGTTTTCATCGCAGCTGCCGACTAACGTTAGATCGACGTCGCGCTGAATACCGCAGACGTCGACTTTCGCCTGGTTGCCGTCAATGGTGCGGATCTGGCCGGGAACGCCTATGCACATCGCTGTGTCTCCAGCCAGTTCAGCCACTGGTCCATCCCTTCGCCGCTGGTGGCGGAAATAAGGATGATTTCAATTTCTGGATTGACTTCGCGGGCGCAGGCGATGCACTTCTCAACGTCGAAATTGAGATACGGTAGCAGGTCAACTTTGTTGAGCAGCATCAGTGAGGCGGCGGCAAACATATGGGGATATTTCAGCGGTTTGTCTTCACCTTCGGTAACAGAAAGCACCGCCACTTTGTGTTTTTCACCGAGATCGAAGCTCGCCGGACATACGAGGTTGCCAACGTTTTCGATAAACAGAATACCGTTATCGTCCAGTGGCAGGCGCGGCGCGGCGTCGGCAATCATCTGTGCGTCAAGATGGCAACCTTTACCGGTATTCACCTGAATCGCTGGCGTGCCGGTAGCGCGAATGCGCGCGGCATCGTTCACGGTTTGCTGGTCACCTTCAATAACTGCGCACGGAACGCTATCTTTCAGGCGCATTAAGGTTTCCGTCAGCAGGGTGGTTTTACCGGAACCAGGGCTGGAAACCAGGTTGAGCACCAGTTGCTTACGGGCAGCAAAGCGCGCGCGGTTGCGTTCAGCCAGACGGTTGTTTTTGTCCAGCACGTCAATTTCGACTTCCAGCATCCGACGCTGGCTCATGCCCGGCGCGTGAGTGCCCGCTTCGCCATGACCGTAATGCAGGTCGCCTTCTTCAGTCTGGCTGGGGGTAAATTCAGGCGCTTTAATGCCGGTGATTTTCATCTTCGGGCGTGCCGCCGGGGCAAATGGCGCGCTACGAAACGCGGAATGAGGGTTATGTTCATCACCCTCGATATACAGGTTGCCTTCACCGCAACCGCATGTTGTACACATCGCTCACTCCTGGTCTATTTCTATCCGCCGAATCTGTAAACCGTCGTCTGCCACAATCTGTAGCATGTCACCATGACACTGTGGACAGCGGCGGACGCGCTGGGTCAGTAGCGTCACATACTGTTGGCATGTTTCACACCAGCATTCGGCCTCTTGTTCTTCGAGGTGCAGTTTACAACCTTCCGCTACGCTGCCGCGGCAAACCAGATCAAAACAAAAGGCAAGAGAGCTGGTTTCGACACAAGAAAATGCGCCAATTTTGAGCCAGACCCCAGTTACGCGTTTTGCACCGTGTTTTGCGGCCTGCTGTTCGATCAATTCCAGTGCCCGTTGGCAGAGGGTTATTTCGTGCATATCGCCTCCCATTAACTATTGCCAGCTACAAGCAATAATTGTGCCAGTGTTGATTATCCCTAAAGTGAATAATGTCGATGATGTCGAAATGACACGTCGACACGGCGACGAAATTCACCAGAATCCTAAAAATCTCTTTTATAACAATAAATTAAAAGTTGGCACAAAAAATGCTTAAGGCTGGCATCTCTGTTAAACGGGTAACCTGACAATGACTATTTGGGAAATAAGCGAGAAAGCCGATTACATCGCACAGCGGCATCGTCGCCTACAGGACCAGTGGCATCTCTACTGCAATTCGCTGGTTCAGGGGATCACGTTATCGAAAGCGCGCCTGCATCACGCCATGAGCTGTGCGCCAGACAAAGAACTCTGTTTCGTCCTTTTTGAACATTTTCGCATTTACGTCACCCTGGCGGATGGCTTTAACAGCCACACCATCGAGTATTACGTCGAAACGAAAGAGGGTGAAGAAAAACAGCGGATTGCGCAGGCACAATTGAGCATTGACGGAATGATAGATGGCAAGGTCAACATCCGCGATCGCGAACAGGTACTGGAACACTATCTCGAAAAAATCGCTGGCGTTTACGACAGCTTATACACCGCCATTGAAAACAATGTACCGGTGAATTTAAGCCAACTGGTAAAGGGACAAAGCCCGGCGGCATGAGCTGAGGCTTTGCCCGTTTTGCAGGCGTTACGCCTGTTTGGGGATGGGCGTGTCGATGAGTGTCGAAAATGACATTTCATCGGCATGTTTTCGTCAAAAATGACAATCACCTGAGGAATGCCTGGTGAATCGTTTTGTAATTGCTGACTCCACGCTCTGTATCGGCTGCCACACCTGTGAGGCCGCCTGTTCAGAGACGCATCGCCAGCACGGCCTGCAATCAATGCCGCGCCTGCGAGTGATGCTAAATGAAAAAGAATCTGCGCCGCAGCTCTGTCACCACTGTGAAGATGCGCCCTGTGCGGTGGTCTGCCCGGTTAACGCTATCACCCGCGTTGATGGGGCAGTGCAGCTGAATGAAAGCCTGTGCGTAAGCTGCAAACTGTGCGGCATCGTCTGCCCGTTTGGCGCAATCGAATTTTCCGGCAGCCGTCCGCTGGATATTCCGGCAAACGCCAATACTCCGAAAGCACCACCGGCACCGCCTGCTCCGGCGCGTGTCAGCACGTTGCTTGACTGGGTGCCGGGTATTCGCGCGATCGCCGTCAAATGTGACCTCTGTAGCTTTGATGAACAAGGTCCAGCCTGCGTGCGGATGTGCCCAACCAAAGCCCTGCATCTGGTGGATAACACCGATATCGCCCGCGTCAGCAAGCGTAAGCGTGAGCTGACCTTTAACACGGACTTTGGCGATCTCACCTTGTTTCAGCAGGCTCAAAGTGGAGAGGCTAAATGAGCGCAATTTCCCTGATCAATAGCGGCGTGGCGTGGTTTGTTGCCGCCGCTGTTCTGGCATTTCTCTTTTCTTTTCAAAAGGCGTTAAGCGGCTGGATTGCCGGAATTGGCGGCGCGGTGGGTAGCCTGTATACGGCAGCCGCAGGCTTCACTGTGCTGACTGGCGCGGTTGGCGTGAGCGGCGCGTTGTCGCTGGTAAGCTACAATGTGCAAATCTCTCCGCTTAATGCGATTTGGCTGATAACCCTCGGCCTGTGCGGTCTGTTTGTCAGCCTTTACAACATTGACTGGCATCGCCATGCGCAGGTGAAGTGTAACGGCTTGCAGATCAATATGTTGATGGCTGCTGCCGTCTGTGCCGTCATTGCCAGCAATCTGGGCATGTTCGTAGTAATGGCAGAAATCATGGCCCTGTGTGCGGTGTTCCTCACCAGCAACAGCAAAGAGGGCAAACTGTGGTTTGCGCTGGGGCGTCTTGGCACTCTGCTGCTGGCGATTGCCTGCTGGCTGCTGTGGCAACGTTACGGCACGCTGGATCTGCGCCTGCTGGATATGCGCGTGCAGCAACTGCCGCTCGGTTCCGATATCTGGCTGCTCGGCGTTATTGGCTTTGGCCTGCTGGCCGGGATTATCCCGCTGCACGGCTGGGTGCCACAGGCTCATGCTAACGCCTCTGCGCCAGCTGCCGCGCTGTTTTCCACGGTGGTGATGAAAATTGGCCTGCTGGGTATTTTAACCCTGTCTCTGCTGGGCGGTAATGCGCCGCTGTGGTGGGGAATTGCACTTCTGGTACTCGGCATGATCACCGCGTTCGTCGGCGGTCTGTATGCGCTGATGGAGCACAACATTCAGCGTTTGCTGGCTTACCACACTCTGGAAAATATCGGCATCATCCTGCTGGGGCTGGGCGCTGGCGTAACGGGTATCGCGCTTGAACAACCGGCGCTGATTGCCCTTGGCCTGGTCGGTGGTCTGTACCATCTGCTTAACCATAGCCTGTTCAAGAGCGTACTGTTCCTCGGGGCTGGGAGCGTCTGGTTCCGTACCGGTCATCGCGATATCGAAAAACTCGGCGGTATTGGCAAAAAAATGCCGGTTATCTCCATCGCCATGTTGGTCGGTCTGATGGCAATGGCTGCGCTGCCACCGCTGAACGGTTTTGCCGGGGAATGGGTTATCTATCAATCCTTCTTCAAACTGAGCAATAGTGGCGCGTTTGTTGCTCGTCTTCTCGGGCCGCTGCTCGCCGTGGGGCTGGCAATTACCGGTGCGCTGGCAGTGATGTGTATGGCGAAAGTTTATGGCGTTACTTTCCTTGGCGCGCCGCGTACCAAAGAAGCCGAAAACGCCACCTGTGCGCCGCTCCTGATGAGCGTAAGCGTAGTGGCACTGGCGATTTGCTGCGTGATTGGCGGTGTTGCTGCGCCGTGGCTGCTGCCGATGTTGTCTGCTGCCGTACCTCTGCCGCTGGAGCCTGCTAATACAACCGTTTCTCAACCAATGATCACGTTGCTGCTGATTGCCTGCCCGCTGCTGCCATTCATCATTATGGCGATTTGCAAAGGTGACCGTCTGCCGTCGCGTTCCCGCGGCGCGGCCTGGGTGTGCGGCTACGACCATGAAAAATCAATGGTGATTACCGCTCACGGTTTTGCCATGCCGGTGAAACAGGCATTTGCGCCAGTGCTGAAACTGCGCAAATGGCTGAATCCGGTGTCGCTGGTACCAGGCTGGCAGTGCGAGGGGAGTGCGTTGCTGTTCCGCCGGATGGCGCTGGTTGAACTGGCGGTGCTGGTGGTGATTATTGTTTCACGAGGAGCCTGAGAATGAGTGTTTTATATCCGTTAATTCAGGCGCTGGTGTTATTTGCCGTTGCGCCGCTGCTCTCCGGTATTACCCGCGTGGCGCGCGCCCGCTTGCATAACCGTCGCGGGCCGGGCGTGTTGCAGGAGTATCGCGACATTATCAAACTGCTGGGTCGTCAGAGCGTTGGTCCCGATGCCTCCGGCTGGGTGTTCCGCCTGACACCGTACGTAATGGTTGGCGTCATGTTGACTATCGCTACCGCGCTGCCGGTAGTGACTGTCGGTTCTCCGCTGCCGCAACTGGGGGATTTGATCACTTTACTGTATCTCTTCGCCATTGCGCGTTTCTTCTTTGCCATTTCTGGTCTGGATACCGGTAGTCCGTTTACTGCTATTGGCGCGAGCCGTGAAGCGATGCTGGGCGTGCTGGTTGAACCGATGCTGCTGCTTGGTCTGTGGGTCGCCGCGCAGGTGGCCGGTTCCACCAATATCAGCAACATCACCGACACCGTTTATCACTGGCCGCTGAGCCAGAGCATTCCGCTGGTGCTGGCACTTTGTGCCTGCGCGTTCGCCACCTTTATCGAAATGGGCAAACTGCCGTTCGACCTGGCGGAAGCCGAGCAGGAGCTGCAGGAAGGTCCGCTCTCTGAGTACAGCGGCAGCGGCTTTGGCGTCATGAAATGGGGTATCAGCCTGAAACAGCTGGTGGTGTTACAGATGTTCGTCGGGGTGTTTATTCCGTGGGGACAAATGGAAACCTTCACTGCCGGTGGGCTGCTGCTGGCGCTGGTGATTGCCATCGTCAAACTGGTGGTCGGCGTACTGGTTATCGCGCTGTTCGAAAACAGCATGGCCCGTCTGCGTCTTGATATTACTCCACGCATTACCTGGGCTGGTTTTGGCTTTGCATTTTTAGCGTTCGTCTCCTTGCTGGCGGCGTGATTAAAGAGAGTTTGAGCATGTCTGAAGAAAAATTAGGTCAACATTATCTCGCCGCGCTGAATGAGGCATTTCCGGGCGTCGTGCTGGACCACGCCTGGCAGACCAAAGATCAGCTGACTGTCACCGTGAAGATGAACTATCTGCCGGAAGTGGTGGAGTTCCTCTACTACAAGCAGGGGGGCTGGCTGTCGGTGCTGTTTGGTAACGACGAACGCAAACTGAATGGTCATTACGCCGTTTACTACGTGCTGTCGATGGAGAAGGGCACCAAGTGTTGGGTAACTGTTCGCGTCGAAGTTGACGCCAACAAACCAGAATATCCGTCCGTGACGCCGCGCGTTCCGGCGGCGGTGTGGGGCGAGCGTGAAGTGCGCGATATGTACGGTTTGATTCCGGTAGGGCTTCCGGATGAACGCCGTCTGGTGCTGCCGGATGACTGGCCGGATGAACTCTACCCGCTGCGTAAAGACAGCATGGATTATCGTCAACGTCCGGCACCAACTACTGATGCTGAAACCTACGAGTTCATCAACGAACTGGGCGACAAGAAAAACAACGTCGTGCCGATTGGTCCACTGCACGTCACTTCTGACGAACCGGGCCACTTCCGTCTGTTCGTCGATGGCGAAAACATTATCGACGCCGACTACCGCCTGTTCTATGTCCATCGCGGCATGGAAAAACTGGCGGAAACCCGCATGGGTTACAACGAAGTGACCTTCCTCTCCGACCGTGTGTGCGGGATCTGCGGCTTCGCCCACAGCACCGCTTACACCACGTCGGTGGAAAACGCGATGGGTATTCAGGTGCCAGAACGTGCGCAGATGATTCGCGCCATTTTGCTGGAAGTGGAACGCCTGCACTCGCATCTGCTCAACCTTGGACTTGCCTGCCACTTCACTGGCTTTGACTCCGGTTTTATGCAGTTCTTCCGCGTGCGTGAAACCTCCATGAAAATGGCGGAGATCCTTACCGGTGCGCGTAAAACTTACGGCCTGAACCTGATCGGCGGGATTCGTCGCGATCTGCTGAAAGATGACATGATCCAGACTCGCCAGCTGGCGCAACAGATGCGTCGTGAAGTGCAGGAGCTGGTGGATGTGCTGCTGAGCACACCGAACATGGAACAGCGCACTGTCGGCATTGGTCGTCTGGACCCGGAAATTGCCCGCGATTTCAGTAACGTTGGCCCGATGGTCCGTGCCAGCGGTCACGCCCGCGATACCCGTGCCGATCACCCGTTTGTTGGTTATGGCCTGCTGCCAATGGAAGTCCACAGCGAGCAGGGCTGCGACGTGATTTCCCGTCTGAAAGTGCGTATCAACGAAGTCTATACCGCGCTGAACATGATTGACTACGGTCTGGATAACCTGCCTGGCGGCCCACTGATGGTGGAAGGCTTTACCTACATTCCACACCGTTTTGCGCTGGGCTTTGCCGAAGCGCCGCGTGGCGATGATATCCACTGGAGCATGACCGGCGACAACCAGAAGCTGTACCGCTGGCGCTGCCGTGCCGCGACCTACGCGAACTGGCCGACCCTGCGCTACATGCTGCGCGGCAACACCGTTTCTGATGCGCCGCTGATTATTGGTAGCCTGGACCCTTGCTACTCCTGTACCGACCGCATGACCGTGGTCGATGTGCGTAAGAAGAAGAGCAAAGTGGTGCCGTACAAAGAACTTGAGCGCTACAGCATTGAGCGTAAAAACTCGCCGCTGAAATAAGGAATCGCCATGTTTACCTTTATCAAAAAAGTCATTAAAACCGGCACGGCGACCTCGTCTTACCCGCTGGAGCCGATTGCGGTTGATAAAAACTTCCGTGGTAAGCCAGAGCAGAACCCGCAGCAGTGCATCGGCTGCGCAGCCTGCGTCAATGCCTGCCCGTCAAACGCCTTAACCGTTGAAACTGATCTTGCCACCGGTGAGCTGGCATGGCAGTTCAATCTCGGTCGCTGCATCTTCTGTGGACGTTGCGAAGAAGTCTGCCCGACGGCGGCAATCAAACTGTCGCAAGAGTACGAACTGGCGGTGTGGAAGAAAGAAGATTTCCTGCAACAGTCTCGCTTCGCGCTGTGCAACTGCCGCGTCTGTAATCGTCCTTTCGCCGTCCAGAAAGAGATCGACTACGCCATTGCGCTGCTTAAGCACAATGGTGACAGCCGCGCGGAAAACCACCGCGAAAGCTTTGAGACTTGCCCGGAATGTAAGCGCCAGAAATGCCTGGTGCCGTCCGACCGTATTGAACTGACTCGCCATATGAAAGAGGCCATCTGATGAGCAATTTATTAGGCCCCCGTGACGCCAACGGCATTCCGGTCCCGATGACGGTGGATGAATCCATCGCCAGTATGAAGGCGTCGTTACTGAAAAAAATCAAACGTTCTGCCTACGTTTACCGCGTGGACTGCGGCGGCTGCAACGGCTGCGAAATTGAAATTTTCGCTACCTTATCGCCGCTGTTCGATGCAGAACGCTTCGGCATTAAAGTTGTGCCGTCTCCGCGTCATGCGGATATTTTACTGTTTACCGGCGCGGTCACCCGTGCAATGCGATCCCCTGCGCTGCGTGCGTGGCAGTCCGCGCCGGACCCGAAAATCTGTATCTCCTACGGCGCCTGCGGTAACAGCGGCGGGATCTTCCACGATCTCTACTGCGTGTGGGGTGGTACGGATAAAATCGTCCCGGTGGATGTCTACATTCCGGGGTGCCCGCCAACGCCTGCCGCCACGCTGTACGGCTTTGCAATGGCGCTCGGCCTGCTGGAGCAGAAAATTCACGCCCGTGGGCCGGGTGAACTGGATGAACAACCGGCAGACATCCTGCATGGCGATATGGTGCAGCCGCTGCGTGTAAAAGTCGATCGCGAAGCACGCCGCCTGGCGGGTTATCGTTACGGTCGCCAGATTGCCGATGATTTCCTGACGCAGTTAGGGCAGGGTGAAGAGCAGGTTGCACGCTGGCTGGAAGCGGAAAACGATCCGCGTCTGAACGAGATTGTCAGCCATCTGAATCATGTTGTTGAAGAGGCGCGTATTCGATGAGTGAAAAGGTGGTGTTCAGTCAACTGAGCCGTAAATTTATTGATGAGAACGATGCTACGCCCGCCGAGGCGCAGCAGGTGGTCTATTACAGCCTGGCGATTGGTCACCACCTTGGGGTTATCGATTGCCTGGAAGCCGCGCTCACCTGCCCGTGGGATGAATATCTGGCATGGATTGCCACTCTGGAGGCGGGCAGTGAAGCCCGCCGTAAAATGGAAGGCGTGCCGAAATATGGTGAGATCGTTATCGACATTAACCATGTGCCGATGCTGGCCAACGCATTCGATAAAGCCCGGGCAACGCAAACTTCGCAGCAGAAAGAATGGAGTACCATGCTGTTAAGTATGCTGCATGATATTTATCAGGAAAATGCCATCTATTTGATGGTGAGGAGACTGCGTGACTGACGTTTTACTCTGTGTTGGCAATAGCATGATGGGCGATGATGGCGCAGGTCCGCTGCTGGCGGAAAAGTGCGCCGCCGCGCCGAAAGGTAACTGGGTGGTGATTGACGGCGGTAGCGCACCGGAAAACGACATTGTCGCCATCCGTGAACTGCGCCCTACGCGACTGCTGATTGTCGACGCCACTGATATGGGGCTAAACCCCGGCGAGATCCGCATCATCGACCCGGATGACATCGCCGAGATGTTTATGATGACTACCCATAACATGCCGCTGAACTACCTTATCGACCAGTTAAAAGAAGACATTGGCGAAGTGATTTTCCTCGGCATCCAGCCGGATATCGTCGGTTTTTACTACCCGATGACCCAGCCGATTAAAGACGCCGTAGAAACCGTTTATCAACGACTTGAAGGCTGGGAAGGGAATGGTGGATTTGCGCAGTTAGCGGTGGAAGAAGAGTAGTTTTTCAGTAAGGAATTCAGGGAATTGAAAATCAGAACAGGGATGTGCGCTTTTTTATTTTGCTTAGTGCTTCCTGCGCAGGCTACCAGCTTTACCGAATATCTGCCAATGAGTGACAGCGAATACGCGCAAAAGCGGGCGCTGAAACCTCTCCTGACTATGCCTTATTATACCGAGCAAACCTGGCATTTTAGAAAAGTGGGCGTTGCTGGCGTGACGCTTGAGAAGATGCCAAATGAAGAGGATTACTGGCAATTAACTGCTAAAGACCGCGCCGGTAAATCCTGGAAGGTGCCTGTGGGTATGCTGGCAAATATGGCGGGCAAAGGGCAACTCTATCGCGCCGATCTGGATCGTAACGGCATTCAGGATCTGGTTATCTGGTTACCAAGTGCTGGTAATGGTCTGGCTCCTTATGCACATTTAATCCTTATGACGTTCACGCGCGATGGTCGTCCCTGTGTCTTTGAACCCTGGGGATTCTACACCGCAAGCAAAACTGGCGTAGATGATTTGCTGGATTTGCAAGGCAATGGCCACACACAATTGCTGGATATGCAGTTTAATTCTGGTTACTGGATAACCAGTCTGTATCAGGTAAAAGATGCCAAATGGCAACGTGTTCACGGCTGGTTTGGCAAGTTAAGCTATCCCGCGCTCACGCGTTTCACTTATACCCCCAACCGTAAACTCGTCCTCAAACCCATTGCCGGGCGTGACCCGCAAACGGAAGATTTAGCGCTGACGCAGCGTTGTTTGATAACAGGGGATGTGCTTGATGGGGTGAATCAGAACTGACTTTTTGCAGAGTGGCTATGTGGGCGATTACGTGCAGACAGACGTCACGTCAATACAGAGAGAACAAAGAATGACTGCTAATGCTGCACGCGCTGTTAAAGCAACAAGAGAACTGGTCAATGCAGTCCCCTTTCTGGGAGGCAGTGACTCAGAAGATGATTATCGTGAAGCACTGGAACTGGTCGAATATTTGATTGAAGAAGATGACACCAATCCACTTATCGACTTTCTGGCGAGCCGCATTGCAGAGTATGAAAACAACCACGAAAAGTTTGCAGAGTTCGACAAAGCCGTTGCTGCAATGCCGGTTGGCGTGGCGTTACTTCGCACGTTGATTGATCAACATAATCTGACCTATGCGGATTTGAAGAACGAAATCGGCTCTAAATCCCTGGTCAGTCAGATTTTGTCTGGACAAAGATCCCTGACGATATCCCACATTAAGGCACTTTCAGCCCGATTTGGCGTTAAGCCGGAATGGTTTCTTTGATTTTGACTGATGCCAAACGCCAGATTGCCCGATGCGCAACGCTTATCGGGCCCACCTGGTTCGTGCGACTGTAGTTGCTTACTCTAAATCTTCACCGTTACTGGCAATCACTTTTTTATACCACCAGAATGATTTCTTACGCGTGCGCGCCAGCGTGCCGTTGCCTGCATCGTCACGGTCTACATAGACAAAACCGTAGCGTTTGCTCATTTCACCCGTTGACGCGGAAACTAAATCAATACAGCCCCAGGTGGTGTAGCCCATCAGCGGAATGCCGTCTGCAATCGCTTCGCCCATTGCGCGGATATGTTCGCGTAAATAGCTGATGCGATAGTCGTCGTTAATCTCGCCATTGGCAGCAAATTTATCTTTTGCGCCCAGGCCGTTTTCCACCAGAAACAGCGGCTTCTGATAACGGTCATACATCATGTTCATAGTGATACGCAGACCGAGTGGATCAATACCCCAGCCCCAGTCGCTTACCTGCAGATAGGGGTTACGCAGCGATTTCACCACGTTCGCCGCACTGCTGTTGTTGGCGCTCATCTCCGCTGAGGCGCAGCGCGAGGCGTAATAGCTGAAAGAGACAAAATCGACGGTGTTTTTCAGGATCTCATCATCGCCCGGAGCTTTGTCGATGGTTACCCCTTTTTCGCGAAATACGCGGGCAGAGTAAGCCGGATACGCGCCCCGCGCCTGCACATCGATAAAAAACAGGTTTTCCCTGTCTTTCTCCAGCGCTGCCCAGACATCTTCCGGCTTGCAGCTGTAAGGGTAGAAGTTGCCGCCCGCCAGCATACAGCCCACCTGATTTTGCGGGTTAACCTCATGGGCGATTTTGGTAGCTAACGCACTGGCAACCAGCTGGTGGTGCGCAGCCTGATATTTCACCTGCTCCTGATTTTCCCCTTCTTCAAACACCAGACCCGCGCCGGAGAACGGGCTATGCAACATAATGTTGATTTCATTGAAGGTGAGCCAGTATTTCACCAGGCCATCAAATGCTTCAAAGCAGGTCCGGGCGTAGCGGCTGAAAAACTCCACCAGCTTGCGGTTACGCCAGGAGCCATATTCAGTGACCAGATGCATCGGCACGTCGAAGTGACACAACGTGACCAGCGGTTCGATACCGTACTTTTTACACTCTTCAAATACCGCGCGGTAAAAAGCAATGCCCTGCTGGTTGGGCGTCAGTTCATCGCCCTGCGGAAAGAGGCGGCTCCAGGCAATCGAGGTGCGAAAAACCTTGAATCCCATCTCTGCCATCAGGGCGATATCTTCTTTATAACGATGATAAAAATCCGTCGCCTCATGGCTGGGATAAAACTCGTCATCGCGCAACTGAAAACGTTTTTCCAGCCCCAGTTTCACCGCCATTCGATGTTCGCCGTGCGGGATCATATCGACCGTGGTCAGCCCTTTGCCACCTTCACGGTACGCACCTTCAGATTGGTTGGCGGCAAGCGCGCCGCCCCATAAAAAATCTTGCGGAAATACTGACATTTTCATCCTCAATTAAGACTTACTTCTTTGGCGACGGTCGGTTGTACGCTCTGATGCTTTCGCGTCTGGGCAGCCGCTTCCTCAACAGGAATATCCTCAAAGCCGAGCAACAGTGTGAGGATAAATGACAGCACGACCGCCAGCGCCATGACGGCGAACACCCAGACGATGCTCATTGGATTCGCCGGATCGAAGAACTGCACGCTGGTAAATAATCCCGGCGCTGCCATTGAGTGGCTGGCAAGCCCCGCCATACCGGCAACCGCGCCGCAAATAAAACCGCTGATAAGACTGGCGATAAGCGGACGTTTCAGGCGGATCGCCACGCCGTATAATGCCGGTTCGGAAATCCCCGCCATAATGGCCGATGCCGCCGCCGCCAGCGCCGTCTGGCGCAGTTCCGGGTTTTTCGTTTTCCACGCCACCGCCAGTGATGAACCGCCCAGCGACAGGTTAGCGCCGATCTCTGATGGCATGACCATTCCTTCTTTGCCGGTTTCGGCAATAGTTTGAATGATGGTTGGCGTAAAGACGCGGTGCATTCCAGTCATTACCAGCAGAGGCCACAGTGCGCCCATAATGGCGACTGAAAGCCAGCCCAGATAACCATGAATGGTGTAAACCAGCGCCGAAATGGCGCTACCGATCCAGATACCAATCGGGCCAATCAGCAGGATTGCCAGCGGTGCGGCAATCAACACAATCAGCATCGGCTTGAGGAAGTTTTTCGTCACCGCTGGCGTAATGCTGTCCACCCAGCGTTCGATATATGACAGGCACCAGGTCATCACCAGCGCCGGGATCACTGTGTAGGTGTATTTCACCGCGGTGACCGGAATCAGGGCAAATTCAACATGTTCACCCTGGGCCGCTTTCGCCATCAGCTCAATAAAACTCGGATGTACCAGCACACCCGCAATGGCAATCGCCAGCGACATATTGGTTTTAAATTTGATGGCGGCAGAAGCAGCGACCATCAGCGGCAGGAAGAAGAAAGCACCATCACCAATCACATTGAGAATAGTTAAGGTCGGCGATCCTTTTGTCAGCACGCCGCTCATCTCGAGGATCATCGCCAGCAGTTTGACCATCGATCCGCCGATGATCGCCGGGATCAGCGGTGACATGGTGCCGATCAGCGCATCCAGGATCCCCGCACCAATGCGACGTAGCGTGAGTTTGGGTTTCCCCACGGGCTGCGTGGGCTGCATATCTCCAGGTAACAAGCTGACAACTTCCTGAAAAGCCTGCGAAACCGTATTACCGATAATCACCTGACACTGGTTGTCACTACGTACCACACCGAGCACGCCGGAGATAGTTTTTAACGTTGGGCTGTCGATCAGTGCATCATCTTTGATAACAAAGCGTAAACGCGTCATACAGTGCGTGACTGCCGAGATGTTATCAACGCCGCCCAGTGCCGCTATCACCGAGCGTGCCAGCGCCGCATAATTTTTGGCCATCGGATTTTATCCTGTTATCAGTAGGGTAGAGGTAGTTGTTATCAGTCGACGTGACGGGAAATTGCCGATGCTGAAACGGAATTAAGAAACCGGTTTCACAAAATCATGAATAGTTGATACTGATTAAGCAAGATAGCTAATTGCTCATTTTTTATATTTGTGAAACCGGTCACCTTAATATTTTTCCCGCTGCTTGCGCAAGGACAATCAGCCAACGGTGCAGTACACTGCGTTGATTGCGTGTTAAGGGATGAAAATGATGACGACAATGCTGGAAGTGGCGAAGCGCGCCGGGGTTTCAAAAGCGACCGTTTCCCGCGTGCTTTCAGGTAATGGCTACGTCAGCCAGGAAACTAAAGATCGCGTGTTTCAGGCGGTGGAAGAGAGCGGTTACCGCCCAAATTTGCTGGCGCGCAATCTGTCAGCGAAGAGTACTCAGACGCTGGGGCTGGTAGTGACCAACACGCTTTACCACGGCATTTATTTTAGTGAATTACTGTTTCATACCGCGAGAATGGCGGAAGAGAAAGGGCGTCAGCTGCTATTGGCAGATGGCAAACATAGCGCCGAAGAAGAACGCCAGGCGATTCAGTATCTACTGGATCTGCGCTGCGACGCCATTATGATTTACCCGCGCTTTTTAAGCGTGGATGAGATTGATGACATCATTGACGCACACAGTCAGCCGATAATGGTGCTCAATCGCCGCCTGCGCAAAAACAGCAGCCATAGCGTCTGGTGCGATCATAAACAGACCAGCTTTAACGCCGTGGCAGAGTTGATAAACGCCGGACATCAGGAGATTGCTTTCCTTACTGGTTCGATGGATTCCCCCACCAGCATTGAACGCCTTGCCGGATATAAAGACGCGCTGGCGCAGCATGGTATTGCACTCAATGAAAAACTTATCGCTAACGGTAAATGGACGCCTGCCAGCGGGGCCGAAGGGGTAGAAACGTTGCTCGAACGTGGGGCTAAATTTAGCGCGTTAGTTGCCAGTAACGACGATATGGCGATAGGTGCGATGAAAGCGTTGCATGACCGTGGTGTAGCGGTGCCGGGGCAAGTATCGGTTATTGGATTTGATGATATCGCAATTGCCCCCTACACCGTTCCGGCGCTCTCCAGCGTAAAAATTCCGGTGACTGAGATGATTCAGGAAATAATTGGGCGGCTGATATTTATGCTCGATGGTGGTGCTTACACACCGCCGAAAACCTTCAGCGGAAAACTGATCCGCCGCGACTCCCTCATTGATCTTTCGCGATAAACATTGTCATCACATGTCATCGTCACTAGTGTCGATGACATCGTTTTTTCTGCATTGCAGAATTTAATTTCTTTAAATAACAATCAATTAAAAGTTGGCATGATTTGTGAATGTATCGGCGCATTAACTGTCATTGCTGGAGAATTTGATGAACCGTTTCATCATTGCTGACGCGAGTAAATGTATTGGTTGTCGTACCTGTGAAGTGGCGTGCGTGGTTTCTCATCAGGAGAATCAGGACTGTGCATCGCTGACCCCGGAAACTTTTTTACCGCGAATCCATGTCATTAAAGGTGTGAACATTTCCACGGCGACAGTCTGCCGTCAGTGTGAAGATGCACCGTGCGCTAACGTCTGCCCGAATGGTGCTATCAGCCGTGATAAAGGGTTTGTTCATGTCATGCAGGAACGTTGCATTGGTTGCAAAACCTGCGTTGTGGCTTGCCCGTATGGTGCGATGGAAGTGGTAGTGCGTCCGGTGATTCGCAACAGCGGCGCAGGGCTTAACGTACGCGCTGACAAAGCCGAAGCTAATAAATGCGACCTCTGTAACCATCGTGAAGACGGCCCGGCCTGTATGGCTGCTTGCCCGACCCATGCGCTGATTTGTGTCGATCGTAATAAACTTGAACAACTGAGCGCAGAAAAGCGCCGCCGCACGGCGCTGATGTTCTAAAAATCTTACAGAACTGTTCTGGCATCAAAGGAATTCCCGGAAATATTCGTAGAATACGGAGCGGGCGGTATCGCCAACCTGTGAATACCGGATGCGACGCGGTCGTGTCCGGCTGGGCGGGTTACGCAATTCATGATGGCGGGAATAACTCAATGGCAAAAAACACATCTTGCGGTGTCCAACTGCGTATTCGTGGCAAAGTGCAGGGCGTCGGTTTTCGTCCCTTTGTCTGGCAACTGGCACAGCAATTAAATCTTCACGGCGATGTCTGTAATGACGGCGATGGCGTGGAAGTCCGGTTGCTGGAAGATCCGGAAACGTTTCTTGTTCAATTGCATCAGGATTGTCCGCCGCTGGCGCGTATTGATAGCGTCGAATGTGAGCCGTTTATCTGGATGCAGCCGCCCACTGAGTTCACCATCCGCCAGAGCGCGGGCGGCGTCATGAATACGCAAATTGTTCCCGATGCCGCGACTTGTCCTGCCTGTCTTGCCGAAATGAATACCCCAGGCGAACGGCGTTATCGTTATCCGTTTATCAACTGTACCCATTGCGGCCCGCGTTTCACCATTATTCGCGCGATGCCTTACGACCGTCCATTTACCGTGATGGCGGCGTTTCCGCTATGTCCGGCCTGCGATAAAGAATATCGCGACCCGCTCGATCGTCGCTTCCACGCCCAGCCGGTGGCCTGCCCGGAGTGTGGCCCACATCTTGAATGGCTAAGTCATGGTGAACATGCGGAACAAGAGGCGGCATTACAGGCGGCTATCGCTCAGTTAAAAATGGGCAACATTGTCGCTATCAAAGGGATTGGCGGATTTCATCTCGCCTGCGATGCGCGTAACAGTAACGCGGTGGCGACACTACGGGCGCGCAAACATCGCCCGGCGAAACCGCTGGCGGTTATGTTGCCAACGGCAGAAGGTTTGCCCGACGCTGCCCGTCAGTTGCTCACCACGCCCGCCGCGCCGATTGTACTGGTGGATAAAATATATGTTCCGGAACTTTGTGACGATATCGCCCCTGGCCTTAACGAAGTCGGGGTGATGTTGCCTGCGAATCCGCTCCAGCATTTGCTGTTACAGGAACTGCAATGCCCGCTGGTGATGACCTCCGGCAACCTGAGCGGTAAACCACCGGCTATCAGCAACGAACAGGCGCTGGAGGACTTGCAGGACATTGCCGACGGATTCTTGATTCATAACCGCGACATCGTGCAGCGGATGGATGATTCAGTGGTGCGCGAAAGTGGCGAAATGTTGCGCCGCTCGCGGGGGTATGTACCGGATGCGCTGGCTTTGCCTCCGGGCTTTAAAAATATTCCTCCTGTGCTGTGTCTCGGTGCGGATCTGAAAAATACCTTCTGTCTGGTGCGTGGTGAACAGGCGGTGTTGAGTCAACATTTGGGCGATTTAAGTGACGATGGCATTCAGATGCAGTGGCGCGAAGCGTTGCGCCTGATGCAAAACATCTACGATTTTACTCCACAGTTTGTGGTGCATGATGCGCATCCGGGCTATGTCTCCAGCCAGTGGGCGCGTGAGATGAATCTGCCGACGCAAACGGTGCTGCATCACCATGCCCACGCGGCGGCGTGTCTGGCAGAACATCACTGGCCGCTGGATGGCAGTGATGTCATTGCTTTGACGCTCGACGGTATTGGTATGGGCGAAAACGGCGCTTTATGGGGCGGCGAGTGCTTGCGGGTGAACTATCGCGAATGCCAGCACCTGGGTGGCTTGCCTGCGGTGGCGCTTCCGGGGGGCGATCTTGCGGCAAAGCAGCCGTGGCGAAACCTGCTGGCGCAGTGCCTGCGCTTTGTGCCGAAGTGGCAGAATTACCCTGAAACGGTAAGTGTGCAACAGCAAAACTGGAGCGTGCTGGCGCGGGCCATTGAGCGTGGAATTAACGCGCCGCTGGCATCATCGTGTGGGCGGTTGTTCGATGCCGTAGCGGCTGCGCTGGGCTGTGCGCCAGCCACGTTAAGTTATGAAGGTGAAGCGGCTTGCGCCCTCGAGGCGCTGGCGGCTTCGTGCCAGGGAGTGACGCATCCGGTGACGATGCCGCTGGAGGACAATCAACTGGATCTCGCCACTTTCTGGCAGCAGTGGCTGAACTGGCAGGCACCGGTTAATCAACGCGCGTGGGCATTTCATGATGCGCTGGCGCAGGGTTTTGCCGCGTTGATGCGTGAGCAGGCCACAATGTGCGGTATCACTACGCTGGTATTTAGCGGCGGGGTTATTCATAACCGTTTGCTGCGTGCACGTCTGGCGCATTATCTTGCTGATTTTACGTTGCTCTTCCCGCAGAGTTTACCTGCGGGGGATGGCGGGTTGTCTCTGGGGCAGGGGGTTATTGTTGCGGCCCGTTGGGTGGCGGGTGAAGTCCAGAATGGATAAACGTGTTGCATTTGGGCGCAGTGCCGGATGCGGCGTGAACGCCTTATCCGGCCTACACATGCGCTCCCCGTAGGTCGGATAAGACGCGCCAGCGTCGCATCCGACATTTTGGGCACACTAGCCTGCCTACATCGGCAAGGTTTTCAACAATCCAAACGCCTCTTTCATCCGATCCTCACTGACTACAAAGGCGCGAAGCTGGTCGGCATCGTCAACGCCGCGCGCCACCATTCCCTGGCTTTCGGTACAAATCTGCCAGCGCAAATCCCGACGCTGGGTTTCCCCTGCCAGATGCAGCGGTAATTCCGGCGTTTTGATTTTTACCAGCATGGCGGGAAGTTTCAGCGGTGCGTTTCCACCGAGCAAGTTCTTCGCCAGCACCATCGCGCTAAGTTGAATCGGCTGCAGGAACGGCAATACCTGACCGTTAATTTCTGCGCAATCGCCCAGCGCGTAAATATCGGCATTACTGGTTTGCAGATAACTATCGACGCAAACGCCGCGATTAATCGTCAGCCCCGCACGTCGTGCCAGGGCGGTTTCCGGGCGCAGTCCGGTTGCGGCAATTACCGCATCCACTTCGATACTGCGCTGGCGGTCCAGCGTTGCCTGAATGCCAGAATCCGTTTTTTCCAGCCACTGCAACTGAGATTTTAACAGCAGATGAACGCCCAACTCCGTCAACCGATGCTGCAAGCGGCTGCTTACTTCCGGTGGCATTAACGACGCCAGAATACTGGCAGCGTTGTCGATTAGCGTAACCATTTTGCCTGCCCGACAAAAATCCATCGCCAGTTCGCTACCAATCAAACCACCGCCAACAATCAACACCCGTCGGGCATCCCGCAGTTGTGTTTCACAGGCGCGATATTCTTGCTGACTATTTAACGTCAGCATTAACTCACGCCCGGGCACCGGCGGGACAAAGGCGCTGGCTCCGGTAGCCAGCACTAGCTTGTCGTATTGCCACTGATTATTCTGGCTTTTCACCACATGGGCTTCGGCATCGATATCCGTCACCCAGGTGTGCGGAAACAGGCGCAGATTAAACTGCTCGGCAAATTCACCCGCCGTCTGGCGGGTAAGGTCGTCGGCACGTTGCCCCTGACTGATCACATGGCTAAGATCAGGTTTGTTGTACTCATCGATGCTATCGGCGGCAATCAGGGTCAATGGAATACCGGCATCCTGTTTACGAATATTTTTCACCAGTTGGCGGGCGGCGAAGCCCGAACCAATGATCACAATGCCGTTGCTCATTTTGCCTCCGATGCCAGTTCGTCAAAGACGTCTTTGCCAAGGGAGCATTCCGGGCACAGGAAGTTATCCGGGACTTCACTCCACGGCGTTCCTGGCGCAACGTCCTGCATTGGCTCGCCTTTTGCCGGATCGTAAATCCACTGGCAGACGCTGCACTGCATCCGTGGGCCGAGGTCAGCCGTCGTGGTGGCACAGGTTTCTTCTTTAACCACCGTATTCACCGTGCTCTGCGGCAGCGGCGAAAGCGCCCACTGACGGGCAATTTCACGACCGTGTTCACGGCATAACTCCAGCGCGTCCTGGTCCGGTCGCCATTTGGCTTTCAGGCTAAGCGACATTTCGAAACCTGCATCCTGCAGGCGTGTGGAAAGACGATCCACCGCACCGCCGCTCCAGCCGTGAGAGCCGAAAGCACTGGCGCGTTTGTTACGGAAGCGTAATCCGGTCATCTCCTCCACCAGCCCGGCGATTTTCGGCATCATCACGTTATTCATCGTAGAAGTGCCGACCAGCACGCCTTTTGAGCGGAAGACATTGGTCAGGATTTCGTTTTTATCGCTTCGGGCGACGTTGAAAATTTTCACCGCTACGCGCGGGTCGGTTTCCGCAATCCCCTGGGCGATAGCGTCAGCCATCATGCGGGTGTTATTCGACATGGTGTCGTAGAAAATGGTGATTCTGTCTTCCTGATAATCCGCCGCCCATTTCAGGTACAGCTCGACAATTTGCGTCGGGTTATCGCGCCACACCACACCATGAGAGGTGGCAATCATATCGACCGGCAAGTTAAAGCCCAGGATCTCGGTGATTTTCGGCGTTACCAGGCGGCTGAACGGTGTCAGGATATTGGCGTAGTAACGCTGACACTGCTCGAAAAGCTCGGTCTGATCCACTTCATCGTTGAAGAGATGCTCGTCGCAGTAGTGCTGACCGAAAGCATCGTTACTGAACAGCACCGCGTCGCCCGTCAGGTAAGTCATCATGCTGTCCGGCCAGTGCAGCATTGGCGTTTCGACAAAAATGAGCTGTTTGCCGTTGCCGATATCCAGCGTGTCACCAGTTTTCACCACATTAAAATTCCACTCCGGATGATGGTGATGACCATTTATTGAGTCGATAGCGTTGGCAGTACAATAGATCGGCGTATCGGGAATTTGCGCCATCAGTTCGGTCAGCGCCCCGGCGTGATCCTCTTCAGCATGGTTAATTACGATGTAATCGATATCTGCCAGATCGATTTCATTCCGCAGGTTCTGTACAAATTCGCGGCTGAATTTATGGTCGACGGTGTCGATCAGTACGTTTTTTTCTTCGCGGATGAGGTAGCTGTTGTAACTGCTGCCGCGCAGCGTTTTATATTCTGTACCGTGAAAATCACGCACTTCCCAGTCACGTTGACCAACCCAATGAATGTTATTTTTCACCACAATAGACATAGCAACCTCAATTTATTCAGCGTGTTCTAAAAAGATGTCTTGCTAATTGCAGATTGCGTGCCAGTTTTTTATCTGTTTGTTTTTACTATATAAATAAAATTATTCTCATTAATGAGTAGTCAAAATGACTATCAATAAAATGGTCGATATGACAATATCTATAGTCAAATTGACAGTGAGGCAAAGATGAGTTTTTCCGTTGATGTGCTGGCGAATATCGCCATCGAATTGCAGCGTGGGATTGGTCATCAGGATCGTTTTCAGCGCCTGATCACCACGCTGCGTCAGGTGCTGGAGTGCGATGCGTCTGCGTTGCTACGTTACGACTCGCGGCAGTTTATTCCGCTTGCCATCGACGGGCTGGCGAAGGATGTTCTCGGTAGACGCTTTGCGCTGGAAGGGCATCCACGGCTGGAAGCGATTGCCCGCGCCGGGGACGTGGTGCGCTTTCCCGCAGACAGCGAATTGCCCGATCCCTATGACGGTTTGATTCCCGGGCAGGAGAGTCTGAAGGTTCACGCCTGTGTTGGTCTGCCGTTATTTGCCGGACAAAACCTGATCGGCGCACTGACGCTCGACGGGATGCAGCCCGATCAGTTCGATGTTTTCAGCGACGAAGAGTTACGGCTGATTGCCGTGTTGGCGGCGGGAGCGTTAAGCAATGCGTTGCTGATTGAACAACTGGAAAGCCAGAATATGCTGCCAGGCGATGCCACGCCGTTTGAAGCGCTGAAAGAGACGCAGATGATCGGCCTGTCGCCAGGCATGACGCAATTGAAAAAAGAGATTGAGATTGTGGCGGCGTCCGATCTCAACGTCCTAATTAGCGGTGAGACGGGAACCGGTAAGGAGCTGGTGGCGAAAGCGATTCATGAAGCCTCGCCGCGGGCGGTGAATCCGTTGGTCTATCTCAACTGTGCCGCACTGCCGGAAAGTGTGGCGGAAAGTGAGTTGTTCGGGCACGTGAAAGGGGCGTTTACTGGCGCTATCAGTAACCGCAGCGGGAAGTTTGAAATGGCGGATAACGGCACGCTGTTTCTGGATGAGATCGGCGAGTTGTCGTTGGCATTGCAGGCCAAGCTGCTGCGGGTGTTGCAGTATGGCGATATTCAGCGTGTTGGCGATGACCGCAGTTTGCGGGTCGATGTGCGCGTGCTGGCGGCGACTAACCGCGACTTGCGCGAAGAGGTGCTGGCAGGGCGATTTCGTGCTGACTTGTTTCATCGCCTGAGTGTGTTTCCGCTTTCGGTGCCACCGCTGCGTGAGCGGGGCGATGATGTCATTCTGCTGGCGGGGTATTTCTGCGAGCAGTGTCGTTTGCGGCTGGGGCTCTCCCGCGTGGTATTAAGTGCCGGGGCGCGAAATTTACTGCAACACTACAGTTTTCCAGGGAACGTGCGCGAACTGGAACATGCTATTCATCGGGCGGTGGTGCTGGCGAGAGCGACCCGCAGCGGCGATGAAGTGATTCTTGAAGCGCAACATTTTGCTTTTCCTGAGGTGACATTGCCGCCGCCAGAAGTGACGGCGGTGCCCGTCGTTAAGCAAAACCTGCGTGAAGCGACAGAAGCGTTCCAGCGTGAAACTATTCGCCAGGCGCTGGCACAAAATCATCACAACTGGGCTGCCAGCGCACGGATGCTGGAAACCGACGTCGCCAACCTGCATCGGCTGGCGAAACGTCTGGGGCTGAAGGATTAAATAATCCCGGCCTGATAGAAATCCTGCAGGTTAATTGCGCCGGTAAGTTTGCCATTTTCATCCACCACTGGTGCGGCGGTGATTTTGCGCTTCATCAGGATCTCTTTGGCGTCGATGGCGCGACTTTGCGATAGCAACGTCGTGCCGCCTGTCGTCATCGCTTCATTAACTGGCGTGGTGAGTGCGCCGCCGCCAACCAGCCAGCGACGTAAATCCCCGTCGGTAAAGACGCCTTTCACCAGCCGTTGATCGTCGCACACGGCTACGAGTCCCAGACCGGTGCGACTGAGTTCCAGCATCGCATCCATCACGCTGGCGGTTAACGCCACCTGCGGGATGGCGTCATCACGGCGCATCAGATGATGCACTTTGTTCAGCAAGCGAGCGCCCAGAGCCCCAGCTGGGTGGGAGCGGGCAAAATCTTCTTCATTAAATCCGCGCGCCTGCATGACCGCCATCGCCAGCGCGTCGCCCATCATCAGGGTATTGACGGTGCTGGAGGTCGGCGCAAGATGCATCGGGCAGGCTTCGCGTTCTACAGAGATATCCAGCACCGCTTTCGCCGCCAGGCCCAGCGGTGATGTCGGTTTACCGGTCATCGCCAGCAGCGCGATAGATTTGTCTTCCAGACGCGGAATAATCAGATCCAGCTCCTTTGCGCCACCGGAGTAAGAGATAAACAGCATCACATCGCGGCTTTCAATCATCCCCAGATCGCCGTGCAGTGCTTCTGCCGGATGGACAAAAAAAGCAGGCGTGCCGGTACTGGCAAGCGTTGCGGCGATTTTCTTACCAATGTGGCCCGATTTGCCAATTCCCGAAACCACCACTTTGCCTTCGCAGTGCAGGATGATATTGGCGGCGCGAACAAAATCATCGCCCAGACGTTCTGGTAAACGGCTTGCTTCCTGCAACTCCAGCATTAACGTCTGACGTCCCGCGTTCAGTAGTGCTTCACTCATTGCTCTCTCCGGTTATGATCACATCGATCCCTTTCTCTTCCAGCGCCTGACGAAACGCCGGATCGATACCTGCGTCGGTAATCAGCTTATCGACGCTTTCAAGACTACAAACCACGTTGGGGCTTTTACGGCCAAACTTCGATGAGTCAGCCATCAAAATCACTTCGCGCGCGGCATTACACATCGCTTTACTGACGGTATAGACCTCGTTGAAGGTGGTTACGCCTGCATTGAGATCGATGCCATCGGTGCCCATAAACAATTTATCGAAGCTGAAATGTTCGAAGGCGTTCTCTGCCAGCTGCCCGTGAAATGAGGCCGATTTTTTACGAAATGTGCCGCCTGGCATCAGGATAGTTTGTTCGTTATCCAGTTCGGATAGCGCATTGACGATGTGCAGGCTGTTGGTCATCACCGTGATGTTATTAAAGCGCGAGAGCAGGGGCACCATCTGTAATACAGTACTTCCAGCATCAAGAATGATTGAATCGCCATCATGAATAAAACTGACGGCAGCTTCTGCAATCAGCTCTTTCTTGTGGGTGTTGATGAGTGTTTTATGATCGATAGGCGGATCGGATTCCTCTTTATTCAACACCACTCCGCCATAAGTACGAATGACGGTTCCTGCATGTTCCAGAATGACCAGATCTTTGCGAATGGTTGTGCCTGTGGTGTCAAAGTATTGCGCCAATTCTTCAACCGAGCATTTCCCCTGCTTTTGCAGGTACTCCAGAATGGCGGCCTGACGCTGACGAGGTTTCATGGGCGTGATTACCTGATTTAGGTTTCAAAATGATAACTTCGCAAGCTAGTAACATTCACAACGAAATTATCCACGTTTCAGTTTAAGCGCCAATGATAGAGCATTCTGTGATAGTGGATCATGGGGAAAGATCACATCGGGCTGTAAATCAGCAGAATGCATGCCCGTAATTGCGGGAATTTTTTGCGGTCGGGCGAAGACAGTCAGTCCTTTCATAAACAAGGTGTCGACGATGCGCTGCTGATCGTCCAGGGCGATGGCGACCACGACCCGCGGTTTAAAGCGCCCGCTGGAACGGCCCACGCCAACCCGCCCTTGCTGGCATAGTGTGTCGAAGGCACGGTTAAAACGAGAAATTTGCCAGCCGCCTAAGGCCAGTTGCGCACACCAGGCGATAACGGCGACGGTGATGAGTGCAGATACCATAACCTCTCCTTAATGTAGTGGCGGAAGTCCTGTAGGCCTGATCAACGTAGCGCATCAGGCATTTTATGAGTCACGCGGAGATCCTTAAAGGATCTCCGCTGTTAATCAGAACATCACCTGACCGCCGGTGACATTAATCGACTGTCCGGTGCAGTACGACGCCTTAGGACTGGCGTAGAACAGCAGCATATTCAGCACATCCTGATAATCGCAGCCGCGTTTGAGCGGTACTTTGTCGATGTAATACTGCTCGACTTGATCCGGTTTGATACCCAGCTTGGTCGCGTATTGCGGCAACAATGACTGGAACATCGGTGATTTCAGCAGGTTACCGAGCATTAGTGAATGCACCGTAATGCCGTACTCCGCCAGATCCAGAGCCAGTGATTGAGTCAGTCCGACGCCACCAAATTTCGCGGCGCTATAACCAGAGTTGTGTTTGCTGCCCACTTTGCCGGATTTCGAGTTGATCTGAATAATGCGTCCTTGAATGCCGTCGCGGATCATCAAACGCGAAAATTCACGCGCACACAGGAAATAGCCCACCAGATTTACCTGTAGCGAGCGGTCAAAATCTCCAAGCTGGAAATCGCTGATAAAGGCTGCTTTTGCTATTCCGGCGCTGTAGACCAGTAAATCCACGCGACCAAAGATTTCATCTACCCCACGAGAGAGCGCCAGAACGCTCTGCTCGCTGGTGGCGTCAGCACCAAAACCGTACGCTGTTCCTTCACCATATTCGGCGTTAATTTCTTGCGCCACATTTGCAGCTTTGTCGCTCTGAATATCGACAACCGCGACGCGATACCCCTCGGCAGCCAGACCGTGGCACAGGAACGCGCCTAAGGTTTGCCCACCACCGATGACAACGGCAACCTGATTCATTTTTTACTCCTTAACAGATTCAAACTTCAAAACCGATCCCGGCGCGATATCGTCGGGTACAGGGCCTGCCACATGGACAGTGCCCGGAAATTCCGCTTCGCTTAAACCATCGAAGCGCAGGGTGACATGACCCAGTTCGCGAAGGTTGTCTTCCGCCACGCTGCCAACGGCGGTCACCGGATAGCGATGCTGCCCGAGAGAAAATTGCAAACCGGGATGGAGTGCACCTTTCAACTCGCCGTGGCAATGAATGAAGCAATACTCTTCGAGATCCGCAGGCGCGCCTTCACGAAAGGTGATGAGCATCTGGTCGCTGAGGGCGTCAGTGGCACTCGCGCCGATACGGGTGATGGTGGTCTGATAAATAACGGTCATGTTTCAGCCTCTATTGATAGATAAAACCGGAGACAAACCAGGCGATCAGTACAGTCGGCGCGCCGGTTAAAAAGCGGCTCACCAGTACAGAAGGGACACCGACGCGAACCGTGTCCTGACGGGCTTCCGCCAGCGACAAACCGACCGGGATGAAGTCGCAGGCCGCCTGCGCGTTGATGGCAAACAGTGCAGGTAAAGCCAGATGCGGCGGAATATTGCCGAGACCAATCTGCACGCCAATCAATACGCCGATAACCTGTGCGATAACTGCGCCAGGGCCGAGAAAAGGTGAAAGCAGCGGGAAGGAGCAGATGAGCGCCAGCATGACCAGCCCCAGTGGATGGCTCGCCAGCGGAGCAAGACCGTGGGCAATCCAGTCACCAAGGCCAGAAGCCATAATGATGCCAATGAGCGCCGAGACGAACGCCATAAACGGCAGAATGGTTTTTAATACAGTGTCGATGGTGTCACGGCCAGATTGAAACAGCACGGCAACGGCAGAACCCATACCCATTCCCACCTTCGCCAGTAAACCATCGCTTTGTTCGGTGATTTTCTTGCTGGTGTCATAGTCACGGCCCACGGAAGAGGGTTGTGGTGTCGCATCACCCACTACAGTGATGTTTTCTTCTTTCACGCCAGAGACATAAATATCTTCCACAATGTACTGCGCCAGTGGACCGGACTTGCCCGTCGAGTGGATATTAATGGTGGGAATACGCCGTTTCGGATAGATGCCGCAGCGTAATGTGCCGCCACAGTCGATTACCGCGACACCAATTTCTTCCTCCGCAGGTTCACCTTCTTTAAATCCGTCGATAGCCTGCCAGCCAGTAAGCTGTGCCAGTTTGTCGACAATCGCAGGCCGGGTACCGGCGGTGATATAGACAATTTTTTTGCCCGGCGTGGCTTCCAGCTCAAGCGGGCCGCCCCAGCCACCCGTTCCTTTTTCGATCCGAATACGCGTCATGATGTTGCTCCTGCCAGGTGAACTTTTTGTTCAAGTTGAATGCCCATCTTTTTCTCAAAAATAGCGGTGGTTAGATCGGTCACCCAGCCGCGGAAGAAGTTAGTGACCAGACCAACCAACAGATAGCTCACCGCCAGTGGGCCAAGTGGCAGGTTCAGCGTTGTCAGACCGCTGGCAATGCCAAGATAAACAAACAGTTCGCCAGGGTTGATATGGGGGAAGAGGCCATTCATTGAGTGACAGCTATAAGAGGCCGCCGCGTAATAGCTGGGTTTGTACTTTTCCGGCATAAAGCGACCCAGGCTTAAGGTCATCGGATTGCAAAAGACAAACGTGCCAATGCACGGTAACAGCAGGTAACGGGAAACAGGGTTACCGGCGCAACGTTGAGCAAAACGTTCAATACGATGCTGACCGATAAAATTAATCAGTGCGTTCATGATAACCAGCAGGCTAATCAACAGCGGAAGAATGCCGGTCACCATCCCGGTAAACACCTCTCCGCCCTTTTGGAACAGCCCGATAAACCACTCTGCACCATGAGTAATGGTTTCTATCATTGTTCTCTCCTTCAGGATTTATTGTTTTATTACCAAACGGCAACCTAATCTAATCAGATTGAAAGATTTAAAAGTGTTATTTTGATCGCAAAATGAAAGATAAATATTTTAATTTGAAAGTTTATATAAAAGGATAGTGAGGCGGATGAGTTGAGTTATGTAAAGTCCGTATCGGGCAGTGACTACCGCTTCCTTGTGCGGGGCGTGATGCTTTACCATACTTGCCCCTGGTTGAATCTGTTAAATGGACCCCTCATGTTCAAGCGTCGTTATGTAACATTGCTTCCCCTTTTTGTGTTGCTTGCCGCCTGTAGCAGCAAGCCAAAACCTACTGAGACTGAAACGACCACCGGAACGCCGTCTGGCGGCTTCCTGCTTGAGCCGCAGCACAATGTGATGCAGATGGGCGGCGATTTCGCTAACAACCCGAATGCCCAGCAGTTCATCGACAAAATGGTGAGCAAACACGGTTTCAATCGTCAGCAGTTGCAGGAAATTCTCTCCCAGGCGAAACGTCTGGATTCGGTATTGCGGCTGATGGATAACCAGGCACCAACCACATCGGTGAAACCGCCATCAGGTCCGAACGGCGCATGGCTGCGTTATCGCAAAAAATTTATTACGCCGGACAACGTGCAAAACGGCGTGGTTTTCTGGAATCAGTATGAAGACGCGTTGAATCGTGCGTGGCAGGTGTATGGTGTACCGCCGGAAATTATCGTCGGGATTATCGGCGTCGAAACTCGCTGGGGACGCGTGATGGGGAAAACCCGTATCCTCGATGCGCTGGCAACGCTGTCATTTAACTACCCACGCCGCGCGGAGTATTTCTCTGGTGAGCTGGAAACCTTCTTGCTGATGGCGCGCGACGAGCAGGACGATCCGCTCAATCTGAAAGGCTCGTTTGCCGGTGCGATGGGCTACGGTCAGTTTATGCCATCGTCTTATAAACAATATGCGGTAGATTTCAGCGGCGACGGGCATATCAACCTGTGGGATCCGGTTGATGCCATCGGTAGTGTGGCGAACTATTTTAAAGCGCACGGCTGGGTGAAAGGTGATCAGGTTGCGGTGATGGCAAACGGTCAGGCTCCAGGCTTGCCAAATGGCTTCAAAACCAAGTACAGCATTTCACAACTTGCTGCAGCTGGACTAACGCCACAGCAGCCGCTGGGCAATCATCAGCAGGCCAGCTTACTGCGCCTGGATGTTGGCACCGGTTACCAGTACTGGTACGGTTTGCCGAACTTCTACACTATCACCCGTTACAATCACAGCACCCATTACGCAATGGCCGTCTGGCAGTTAGGACAAGCCGTGGCACTGGCGCGCGTTCAGTAACTCTTTGCAAGAGGGAGGTTAAACTTCCCTCTGTTTTCTTACTGTTTATTCGAATGACGTAATTGCTTGATTTTTTTTCGACAGCGATATCGCATATCCTAGGCAGACAACGCCTAACGCAGCCTGACCGAAGTCGAAAGGTTCAAGGTAGCCAGAAGATAAAATTTTACATATCACTGAAACCAGTGCGCCGATGCCACCAATGATGACCCAAATACGCATTTGCGTGGTTTGTTTAAGCGCGTTTTGTGGCGTGTTATCCGTTTTCTTTGTTGCCATTGCTATTCTCTCCCTGTGAATACATATCAATGTGAACGCGGCATGGTAGCGCTTTTTCTTTACCGACTGGTCGCAACAGTCTTTTTCCGGAACGCAACTCGTAAAATGAATCGCTCGTCCCCATCTTCTGCGGGAAAGTGCTATCTTGTCCGGCATATATTTTTTGACTGACTGAGGTTGTGATGATTGACAGTGAACTGATGCAGTTAAGCGAACAGGTTGGGCAGGCGCTGAAAGCCCGTGGCGCAACCGTAACAACTGCTGAGTCTTGTACCGGCGGTTGGGTAGCGAAAGTGATTACCGATATTGCCGGTAGTTCCGCCTGGTTTGAACGCGGATTTGTCACCTACAGTAACGAAGCCAAAGCGCAGATGATCGGCGTACGCGAAGAGACGCTGGTGCAGCATGGCGCGGTGAGCGAACCCGTCGTGGTGGAAATGGCGATAGGCGCACTGAAAGCGGCTCGTGCTGATTATGCTGTGTCTGTCAGCGGTATCGCCGGGCCGGATGGCGGCAGTGAAGAGAAACCTGTCGGCACTGTCTGGTTTGCTTTTGCCACTGCCCGCGGCGAAGGCATTACCCGCCGGGAATGCTTCAGCGGTGATCGTGATGCGGTGCGTCGTCAGGCTACTGCGTATGCATTGCAAACCTTGTGGCAACAATTTCTACAAAACACTTGATACTGTATGAGCATACAGTATAATTGCTTCAACAGAACATATTGACTATCCGGTATTACCCGGCATGACAGGAGTAAAAATGGCTATCGACGAAAACAAACAGAAAGCGTTGGCGGCAGCACTGGGCCAGATTGAGAAACAATTTGGTAAAGGCTCCATCATGCGCCTGGGTGAAGACCGTTCCATGGATGTGGAAACCATCTCTACCGGTTCGCTTTCACTGGATATCGCGCTTGGGGCAGGTGGGCTGCCGATGGGCCGTATCGTCGAAATCTACGGACCGGAATCTTCCGGTAAAACTACACTGACGCTACAGGTTATTGCTGCAGCGCAGCGCGAAGGTAAAACCTGTGCGTTTATCGATGCTGAACACGCGCTGGACCCAATCTATGCACGTAAACTGGGCGTCGATATCGACAACCTGCTGTGCTCCCAGCCGGACACCGGCGAGCAGGCACTGGAAATCTGTGACGCTCTGGCGCGTTCTGGCGCAGTAGACGTTATCGTCGTTGACTCCGTGGCGGCACTGACACCGAAAGCGGAAATCGAAGGCGAAATCGGCGACTCTCACATGGGCCTTGCAGCACGTATGATGAGTCAGGCGATGCGTAAGCTGGCGGGTAACCTGAAGCAGTCCAACACGCTGCTGATCTTCATCAACCAGATCCGTATGAAAATTGGTGTGATGTTCGGTAACCCGGAAACGACTACCGGTGGTAACGCGCTGAAATTCTACGCTTCTGTTCGTCTCGACATCCGTCGCATCGGCGCGGTGAAAGAGGGCGAAAACGTGGTGGGTAGCGAAACCCGCGTGAAAGTGGTGAAGAACAAAATCGCTGCGCCGTTTAAACAGGCTGAATTCCAGATCCTCTACGGCGAAGGTATCAACTTCTACGGCGAACTGGTTGACCTGGGCGTGAAAGAGAAGCTGATCGAGAAAGCGGGCGCGTGGTACAGCTACAAAGGTGAGAAGATCGGTCAGGGTAAAGCGAATGCGACTGCCTGGCTGAAAGACAACCCGGAAACTGCGAAAGAGATCGAGAAGAAAGTACGTGAGTTGCTGCTGAGCAACCCGAACTCAACGCCGGATTTCTCTGTAGATGACAGCGAAGGCGTAGCAGAAACTAACGAAGATTTTTAATTGTCTTGTTTGATACACAAGGGTCGCATCTGCGGCCCTTTTGCTTTTTAAGTTGTAAGGGTATGCCATGACAGAATCAACATCCCGTCGCCCGGCATATGCTCGCCTGTTGGATCGTGCGGTACGCATTCTGGCGGTGCGCGATCACAGTGAGCAAGAACTGCGGCGTAAACTCGCGGCACCGATCATGGGCAAAAATGGCCCCGAAGAGATTGATGCCACGGTAGAAGATTACGAGCGTGTTATTGCCTGGTGCCATGAACATGGCTATCTCGATGACAGCCGATTTGTTGCGCGCTTTATCGCCAGCCGTAGCCGCAAAGGTTATGGACCTGCGCGTATTCGCCAGGAACTGAATCAGAAAGGTATTTCCCGCGAAGCGACAGAAAAAGCGATGCGTGAATGTGACATCGACTGGTGCGCACTGGCGCGCGATCAGGCGACGCGAAAATATGGCGAACCTTTGCCAACTGTCTTTTCAGAAAAAGTTAAGATCCAGCGTTTTCTGCTCTATCGCGGCTATCTGATGGAGGATATCCAGGATATTTGGCGAAATTTTGCCGACTGAACGCATACGGTATTTTACTTCCCAGTCAAGAAAACTTATCTTATTCCCACTTTTCAGTTACCAGCCCGGCGGTTAAGACACGCTGTAGCTGGTGGCGATATTTCGTTAGCTTGATTTCAGGATAATTATGAGCAAGAGCACCGCTGAGATCCGTCAGGCGTTTCTCGACTTTTTCCATAGTAAGGGACATCAGGTAGTTGCCAGCAGCTCCCTGGTACCCCATAACGACCCAACTTTGTTGTTTACCAACGCCGGGATGAACCAGTTCAAGGATGTGTTCCTTGGGCTCGACAAGCGTAATTATTCCCGCGCTACCACTTCCCAACGCTGCGTGCGTGCAGGTGGTAAACACAACGACCTGGAAAACGTCGGTTACACCGCGCGTCACCATACCTTCTTCGAAATGCTGGGCAACTTCAGCTTCGGCGACTATTTCAAACACGATGCTATTCAGTTTGCATGGGAACTGCTGACCAGCGAAAAATGGTTTGCCCTGCCGAAAGAGCGTCTGTGGGTTACCGTCTATGAAAGCGACGACGAAGCCTACGAAATCTGGGAAAAAGAAGTAGGGATCCCGCGCGAACGTATTATTCGCATCGGCGATAACAAAGGTGCGCCATACGCATCTGACAACTTCTGGCAGATGGGTGACACTGGTCCGTGTGGCCCGTGCACCGAAATCTTCTACGATCATGGCGACCACATTTGGGGTGGCCCTCCGGGAAGTCCGGAAGAAGACGGCGACCGTTACATTGAGATTTGGAACATCGTCTTCATGCAGTTCAACCGCCAGGCAGATGGCACGATGGAACCGCTGCCGAAGCCGTCTGTAGATACCGGTATGGGTCTGGAGCGTATTGCTGCGGTGCTGCAACACGTTAACTCTAACTATGACATTGACCTGTTCCGCACGCTGATCCAGGCAGTAGCGAAAGTCACTGGCGCGACCGATCTGAGCAATAAATCACTGCGCGTAATCGCTGACCACATTCGTTCTTGTGCGTTCCTGATCGCGGATGGCGTAATGCCGTCCAACGAAAACCGTGGTTATGTACTGCGTCGTATCATTCGTCGCGCAGTGCGTCACGGCAATATGCTCGGCGCGAAAGAAACCTTCTTCTACAAACTGGTTGGTCCGCTGATCGACGTTATGGGATCTGCAGGTGAAGACCTGAAACGCCAGCAGGCGCAGGTTGAGCAGGTGCTGAAGACTGAAGAAGAGCAGTTTGCCCGCACGCTGGAACGCGGTCTGGCGCTGCTGGACGAAGAGCTGGCGAAACTTTCTGGCGATACGCTGGATGGCGAAACTGCTTTCCGTCTGTATGACACCTACGGTTTCCCGGTTGACCTGACGGCTGATGTTTGTCGTGAACGCAACATCAAAGTTGACGAAGCTGGTTTTGAAGCAGCAATGGAAGAGCAGCGTCGTCGTGCGCGCGAAGCCAGTGGCTTTGGTGCCGATTACAACGCAATGATCCGTGTTGACAGTGCATCTGAATTTAAAGGCTATGACCATCTGGAACTGAACGGCAAAGTGACTGCGCTGTTTGTTGATGGTAAAGCGGTTGATGCCATCAATGCAGGCCAGGAAGCTGTGGTCGTGCTGGATCAAACGCCATTCTATGCGGAATCTGGCGGTCAGGTTGGCGATAAAGGTGAACTGAAAGGCGCTAACTTCTCCTTTGCGGTGGAAGATACGCAGAAATACGGCCAGGCGATTGGTCATATCGGTAAACTTGCTGCGGGTTCTCTGAAAGTGGGCGACGCGGTGCAGGCTGATGTTGATGAGGCTCGTCGCGCTCGTATTCGTCTGAATCACTCCGCAACGCACCTGATGCACGCTGCGCTGCGCCAGGTTTTGGGTACTCATGTATCGCAGAAAGGTTCACTGGTTAACGACAAAGTGCTGCGCTTCGACTTCTCACACAACGAAGCGATGAAACCAGAAGAGATTCGTGCGGTTGAAGACCTGGTGAACGCGCAGATTCGCCGTAACTTGCCGATCGAAACCAACATCATGGATCTCGAAGCGGCGAAAGCGAAAGGTGCGATGGCGCTGTTTGGCGAGAAGTATGATGAGCGCGTACGCGTGCTGAGCATGGGCGATTTCTCCACCGAGCTGTGTGGCGGTACTCACGCAAGCCGCACCGGTGATATTGGTCTGTTCCGCATCATCTCTGAATCGGGTACTGCTGCAGGTGTTCGTCGTATCGAAGCGGTAACCGGAGAAGGCGCTATCGCCACCGTCCATGCAGACAGCGATCGCTTAAGCGAAGTCGCACATCTGTTGAAAGGCGATAGCAATAATCTGGCTGATAAAGTGCGCTCAGTACTGGAACGTACGCGTCAGCTGGAAAAAGAGTTACAACAGCTTAAAGAACAAGCTGCCGCACAGGAGAGCGCAAATCTTTCCAGTAAGGCAATTGATGTTAATGGTGTTAAGCTGTTGGTTAGCGAGCTTAGCGGTGTTGAGCCGAAAATGTTGCGTACCATGGTTGACGATTTAAAAAATCAGCTGGGGTCGACAATTATCGTGCTGGCAACGGTAGCCGAAGGTAAGGTTTCTCTGATTGCAGGCGTATCTAAGGACGTCACAGATCGTGTGAAAGCAGGGGAACTGATTGGTATGGTCGCTCAGCAGGTGGGCGGCAAGGGTGGTGGACGTCCTGACATGGCGCAAGCCGGTGGTACGGATGCTGCGGCCTTACCTGCAGCGTTAGCCAGTGTGAAAGGCTGGGTCAGCGCGAAATTGCAATAATATAAGCGTCAGGCAATGCCGTGGACTCGCTTCACGGCATTCGCATTAACGCTATCGACAACGATAAAGTCAGGTTGAAGTTGTGTATATCGGCTAAACTTAGGTTTAACAGAATGTAATGCCATGACTGCTTACATGTAATGTGTTTGTCATTGCTTACTTTTTGGCGTTATATGATGGATAATGCCGGGATACAGAGAGACCCGACTCTTTTAATCTTTCAAGGAGCAAAGAATGCTGATTCTGACTCGTCGAGTTGGTGAGACCCTCATGATTGGGGATGAGGTCACCGTGACAGTTTTAGGGGTAAAGGGCAACCAGGTACGTATTGGCGTAAATGCCCCGAAGGAAGTTTCTGTTCACCGTGAAGAGATCTACCAGCGTATCCAGGCTGAAAAATCCCAGCAGTCCAGTTACTAATCTTTCCGCGTCTCATCTTTATCGGTGAGACGCACCCTCAAAATTCCTCCTTCACTCCATTGTTTTTTCGCTTTACTCCCGTTCATTCAACTTTAGTCTCCATTTTTTTGCATTACTGCTATCTGTCAGACCTCCGTTTTTCTGTTGATAAAACACTCTTTTTGACGTTTTTACAGACTAATTGAGCGTGAAGTGTGCAAACGATAAAAGTGTGGGAAAAATTGTTTGACTTATAAGTCTCAGAAAGTAATATGTGCGCCACGCAGCGACGATGAGCGATAAACAAGTTCTTCGAAGCACTCGTAAGAGGCGTGTGGTGAGGTGGCCGAGAGGCTGAAGGCGCTCCCCTGCTAAGGGAGTATGCGGTCAAAAGCTGCATCCGGGGTTCGAATCCCCGCCTCACCGCCATTTGCATCCGTAGCTCAGCTGGATAGAGTACTCGGCTACGAACCGAGCGGTCGGAGGTTCGAATCCTCCCGGATGCACC
>NZ_VNXM01000018.1:0-52641 GCF_009820205.1 Escherichia sp. HH26CH | reverse complement strand
TGTTAGGGCGCGGCTGGTAACAGAGCCTTACAGGCGCATTTGAAAAACCTCCGGCTATGCCGGAGGATATTTATTGTTTTTACAGATTTCCCATTCTCGGCGGGCAGCGTTCCAGCAACTCGACGCTGCCGTCTTCGTTTTGCTGTTCCAGCATCACATCAAATCCCCACAGGCGATGCACATGCTTCAGCACTTCTTTGCGCCCCCGATCCAGCGGTGCGCGATTATGTGGAATGTAACGCAGCGTCAGCGAACGGTCGCCGCGCAAATCCACGTTCCAGATCTGAATATTCGGCTCCAGATTACTTAAATTATATTGCGACGATAACCGGTTACGGATCTCCCGATAACCTTCTTCATTATGAATAGCGGAAATCTCCAGATAATTATGCCGATCGTCATCCAGCACGGTGAAGAAGCGGAAATCACGCATCACTTTCGGTGACAGGAACTGGCTGATAAAACTCTCATCTTTGAAATCACGCATCGCAAAATGCAATGTTTCCAGCCAGTCAGAACCGGCGATATCCGGGAACCAGTATTTGTCTTCTTCCGTCGGCGACTGACAAATCCGTTTAATATCCTGGAACATGGCGAAACCAAGCGCATACGGGTTTATTCCGCTGTACCACGGGCTGTTATAGGGCGGCTGGAAAACCACATTGGTGTGGCTGTGCAAAAACTCCAGCATAAAACGTTCCGTCACTTTCCCTTCATCATACAGATGATTAAGGATGGTGTAGTGCCAGAAGGTCGCCCAGCCTTCGTTCATTACCTGAGTCTGTTTTTGCGGATAAAAATACTGGCTCACCTTACGCACAATACGCAGAATTTCACGCTGCCATGATTCCAGCAGGGGTGCATTTTTCTCCATAAAATAGAGCAGGTTTTCTTGTGGCTCGGACGGATAGCGGCGCGCTTCAGCAACCGTTTTCTCTTCCTCGCGCTTCGGCAGGGTACGCCAGAGCATATTAACCTGACTTTGCAGATATTCTTCGCGACTTTTCTGCCGGGCTTTCTCTTCTTGCAACGAGATTTTTTGCGGGCGTTTGTAGCGGTCCACGCCGTAGTTCATTAGCGCATGACAGGAGTCAAGAAGCCGTTCTACTTCATCAACGCCATAACGTTCTTCGCACTCGGTAATATATTTACGGGCAAAAATCAGATAATCGACAATCGAACTGGCGTCGGTCCAGCTACGGAATAAGTAATTGTTTTTGAAGAAAGAGTTATGCCCATAGCAGGCGTGGGCCATCACAAGTGCCTGCATGGTGATAGTGTTCTCTTCCATCAGGTAAGCGATACACGGGTTAGAGTTAATGACGATTTCATAGGCCAGTCCTTGCTGACCGTGCTTATACAGCCGTTCAGTCTCGATAAACTTTTTACCGAATGACCAGTGTGGATAGTTAATTGGCATGCCGACGCTGGAGTAGGCATCCATCATCTGTTCTGAGGTGATCACTTCAATCTGGTGCGGGTAGGTATCCAGCCGATAGAGTTTCGCTACCCGGTCTATCTCTGCCAGATAAACATCCAGCAGGTCAAACGTCCAGTCGGGTCCATCGCTCAAACGTGTGGTGTCCTTATTCATAGAATCGATCGTCGCCATACGCGCACCTCATTGTTGTCGGTGCTCTCTGTGTGGAACACCTCATTTCAAGCATAGAACACCTGTTAAAAACCGCGTCGCCGAAGAATTTTTTTCTTTGCGATTTCTTATTATCAGAGTGCCAGTAATTCGCTTATGAGCGGAATTTTATGCTGGTTAAAAAGGGTGTTCAGCAGGAGATACTAAAGATGCCATATTGCTGCAGAGTCAGGGAGATGTGAGCCAGCTCACCATAAAAAAGCCGTATGTTGAATAATATTTTCAACTGAGTTATCAAGATGTAATTAGATTATTATTCTTTTACTGTATCTACCGTTATCGGAGTGGCTATGCGAGTTGTCATACTGGGAAGTGGTGTGGTAGGCGTTGCCAGCGCCTGGTACTTAAATCAGGCAGGACATGAGGTCACCGTCATTGATCGGGAGCCAGGGGCCGCCCTGGAAACCAGTGCAGCGAATGCCGGGCAAATTTCTCCCGGCTATGCTGCGCCGTGGGCAGCGCCAGGTGTACCTTTAAAAGCGATTAAATGGATGTTCCAGCGCCATGCGCCGCTGGCGGTTCGTCTCGACGGTACGCAGTTCCAGTTGAAATGGATGTGGCAAATGTTACGTAACTGTGACACCAGCCACTACATGGAAAACAAAGGGCGGATGGTGCGTCTGGCGGAATACAGCCGTGATTGCCTGAAAGCATTGCGCGCCGAAACTCATATTCAGTATGAAGGGCGGCAGGGCGGGACGCTGCAACTGTTCCGTACAGAACAACAATATGAAAACGCCACTCGCGATATCGCCGTGCTGGAGGATGCAGGCGTACCGTATCAACTGCTGGAATCCAGCCGCCTGGCGGAAGTGGAACCTGCGTTGGCGGAAGTGGCGCACAAACTGACGGGCGGCCTGCAGTTACCCAATGACGAAACCGGAGACTGCCAGCTGTTTACCCAGAATCTGGCGCGGATGGCAGAGCAGGCGGGGGTTAAATTCCGCTTTAATACGCCTGTTGACCAACTGCTTTGCGACGGCGAGCAGATCTATGGCGTGAAGTGTGGTGATGAAGTGATTAAGGCCGATGCGTATGTGATGGCGTTTGGTTCTTACTCGACGGCGATGCTTAAAGGCATTGTTGATATTCCGGTCTATCCGCTGAAAGGCTACTCGCTGACCATTCCGATTGCGCAAGAAGATGGCGCGCCGGTGTCCACCATTCTTGATGAAACCTATAAAATCGCCATTACTCGTTTCGATAACCGCATTCGCGTTGGTGGAATGGCGGAAATTGTTGGCTTTAACACCGAGCTGTTGCAGCCACGTCGTGAAACGCTGGAAATGGTGGTTCGCGATCTCTATCCACGCGGCGGTCATGTCGAGCAGGCCACATTCTGGACGGGTCTGCGCCCGATGACGCCAGACGGCACGCCGGTTGTGGGGCGTACACGCTTTAAAAATCTGTGGCTGAATACCGGTCACGGTACGCTCGGCTGGACGATGGCTTGCGGTTCCGGTCAGTTGTTAAGCGATCTGCTCTCTGGCCGTACGCCAGCGATCCCGTATGAGGATTTAAGCGTAGCACGCTACAGCCGTGGATTTACGCCATCACGCCCGGGCCATTTACATGGCGCGCACAGCTAAGGAAACGAGATGACCCGTCCGATACAGGCCAGCCTCGATCTGCAGGCATTAAAACAGAATCTTTCCATTGTCCGGCAGGCCGCGCCGCACGCGCGTGTCTGGTCGGTGGTAAAAGCGAATGCTTACGGGCACGGTATTGAGCGTATCTGGAGCGCGCTAGGGGCCACCGATGGCTTTGCATTACTTAATCTGGAAGAGGCAATAACGTTACGTGAGCGCGGCTGGAAAGGACCGATCCTGATGCTGGAGGGTTTTTTCCATGCACAGGATCTGGAGATTTATGACCAGTACCGCCTGACCACCTGCGTCCACAGCAACTGGCAGCTCAAAGCACTGCAAAATGCGCGGCTAAAAGCGCCGTTGGATATTTATCTTAAAGTGAACAGTGGGATGAATCGGTTGGGCTTCCAGCCCGATCGTGTGCTTACCGTCTGGCAGCAGCTGCGGGCGATGGCGAATGTTGGCGAAATGACTCTGATGTCGCATTTTGCCGAGGCGGAGCATCCTGATGGGATTGCCGGCGCAATGGCGCGTATTGAGCAGGCGGCGGAAGGGCTGGAATGTCGGCGTTCATTGTCCAATTCGGCGGCGACTCTGTGGCATCCGGAAGCGCATTTTGACTGGGTTCGGCCTGGCATTATTTTGTATGGTGCTTCGCCGTCGGGTCAGTGGTGCGATATCGCCAATACCGGATTACGTCCGGTAATGACGCTAAGCAGTGAGATTATTGGTGTCCAGACGCTAAAAGCGGGTGAGCGTGTGGGCTATGGCGGTCGCTATACTGCGCGCGATGAGCAACGAATCGGCATTGTTGCCGCAGGATACGCCGACGGTTATCCGCGCCACGCGCCTACCGGTACACCTGTTTTAGTCGACGGCGTGCGTACCATGACGGTGGGGACAGTCTCGATGGATATGCTGGCGGTCGATTTAACGCCTTGCCCGCAGGCGGGTATTGGTACACCGGTTGAGCTGTGGGGCAAGGAGATCAAAATTGATGATGTTGCCGCCGCTGCCGGAACCGTGGGTTATGAGTTGATGTGCGCGCTGGCGTTACGGGTCCCGGTTGTGACGGTGTAACTTGTTGTAAGCCGGATCGGAGGCAGTGTCTTCTGGTTGCAAAAAAATCATCCATCCGGCTGGTCAGCAACTTTCGCTGTTAATGTGACAGAGCCATTTTCCATGATAGTGCCCATTAAAATGATGGACACTATTTCCCCGGAACCTGAGCTCACCGCACAGGCGTTCTACATAAAACGCTTACGCTTCATTGTTGACTCGAACTCGACTTCAGATAAATCACGCTTTACCCTTAATGCAGATTCGGGTTCATGTTCAGAATGTTGATTAACAGGCTGCGAGTCCTGTTGTCTTTCCAGACTCAACAGGCCCAACTGCTGATCCAGGAGCTCCAGGTCCTCCTGTACCTTCACGCGCTCCAGGAGTACCGGATCCTCCAGGTGCTCCAGAGCCATCAGGTCCTCCAGGTCCTCCAGCTCCTCGAGTCCCTCCAGGTCAAACTGGCCTTCCTTGCGCAAAAAGTCTAAAAGGTCCACCAGGCCCTCCTGGTTTTTCAGGCCCTCGACGGCTTTGAGCAGCGTCGGTAAATTGTCTTTGTCCCAAGGGTTACTGTTACAGTCAAACAACTTCAGGCTATGGGGCTGCGGCACCGATATCGTTTTAAACTGGTTGTGACCACAGTAGTATATTATTAGCTTGGGCGGCAGCCGTGGTGCAGAGATCAAATCGTTACTAGAACAGTCAAATACTTTCAGGCGAGTCAAGTTCTCCAGCATCTCATCAGGTATTGAGTTAATATTGTTGCCGGCACAGGATAGTTTATACAGGTACTGGGGCATCGACGGCGGTAAAAATTGCAAGAAGTTTTCAGAACAGTTAATCACTCTCAGGTTAGTCGACAGCTCAGGTAGCCAGATAATATAGTTTTCACAGCACTTCAGTATCATCAGTTTCGGGGGCTGCACCTTTGGTAACAAGATCAAAACGTTATCCATACACTCAAGCACCCTCAGTTCCTTCGGCAACATCTTCGGTAACGCGGACAACACGTTATTATTGCAGTAAAATTTCATCAGAAGTGGAGGCAAATTTTCAGGGAGTGAGGTCAATCCAAGATCGCTAAGATTGAGCATAATTTGTCTATTTATGAGACATTCCTTCATTCTGCGCAATGCCTCTGCCCGGTTTTCAGTTCGGATTGCTGGCAGGTTTTCTTCCAGGATATTTTTCAGGATTTCTTTCACGTCTTCTTGTGATATTTCTGGCACTTTTTTTTGCAGGATTTCTTGCTGGGTTTCTTTCAGAGTTTCTTGCAGGTTTTCTTGCAGACCATCTTGCTGTATAGCCCATGTGCACCATTCGGCGACCAACCTGAACTCGTTATATTGCGGATCCGGAGGGGCCTCCAACGTGATGGTAATATTGTTTTCCATCTGTATTTTCACTTTGTCCGCGTTACTGAGGTCAATGATCCTCTGGGGGGCATCACCCCAGCGAAATTTTTGCGGGCCGAGATACTGCATGTTCCGCAAAAGATGATTCTTGAATTCCACCGTCAGTAAGCGCCGCCCTGACGGGTGTACGCCTGTGTTATAGGAAGATGGGGCGAATAGGCGTATGTCTTTAATGCTGGCCATAATGCTACGTATCCTTGAAATAAATATCCTCTGGCAGCGCCGGAGACGTGAATGTGGTCACCGCAAAGGTGCCACAGGACGTCATTTGCGCTGATATAACGACTCATCGTTGACTTTTTCCCTGGTCAGAAATGCCGTGTCGGGTCTGGTACATGCGTAACAGACCTGAATCAGTTTTATTACGGCCCAGGCAGCTCTGACGTATTAGTGAAAATACGAAAGCGAACGACCCGGAAATAATCGTTATTAAGCAAAGTAATAACTATAAGAAATCGCTCATGCATCCGGTGCTACAGGCGGATGAAACGCCACTGCAGATACAGGGCAGCCTGAAACGCGTATTCTGTGGGCTGCAGGTTGCGTGGGGGAATATGTTCGGGCGATGTCAGGCAGGGGCCCCTGATGGTTGACGGGTATACCGGTAATGCGGGGCTGGTTATTCTTCACCTGTTGCAGTCAGAAGAAGCCCTTACGCTGACTTTCTTGAGCCGGTGTTTTGAATTTATTAGCCAGAGCCTGCAATGGTTTGTCATCCATAATTTAACCTTCTTCTGATGTTGGTATGAGCATATCAAAATCAGGAAATGACAAGTTTATATGCAGGCTCAGGCTGCGTTGTGCAAAGCATCGCATCCGGGGATAGATGCTGCATTAAATTTAAGATTCAGCTTCCTCTTCAGCCACCCGTACGCCAATCTTCAACACTTCATTATCTTCTTTCTCGGCCACCGTCCAGATCATCCCGGCAAACTCTACCTGGTCACCGACAACCGGTGCCGCGCCTAACAACTGCTGGACAATTTCACCCAGCGTTTGCTGCTTATCGCGATATTCTCGCCCATCTTCCAGGCCATATATCAGCGCCACATCAGCATATTTGGCACTGGCTTCGAGAATGAAGTCACCAAAGAAGCGTTGATCCAACGCGACCGGCGGCGACTGGCTAAACAGTTTACCGAGTGCCGGGAGATCGCGTTCCCGACCAATTACACACAACACATCACCTTCGCGTAGTCGGGTGCTGCCGGTGGGATGAAGCAATTGATTATCACGAAACAGTGCCGCAATACGTGTCTCTTTTGGCATATGTAGATCGCGCAGTGCCGCACCTACACACCATTTATCGGCACTCAACTGATAAACAAACTGCTCCCACGGATTTTCCGGGTGAATATCCAGGCCAACGCGCGACACCGGACGTCCGACGGGCGGAACCACCACTTTGGCCTTTTTCGCCGCCCACGAGAGTGATGTTCCCTGCAATAGCAGTGAAACCAGAACCACAAAGAAGGCGACATTAAAGAACAGTCGCGCATTCTCCAGCCCTGCCATCATCGGGAAAACGGCCAGGATGATTGGCACCGCGCCGCGTAATCCCACCCAACTGATAAACACGCGCTCACGTAGATTAAAACCGCGGAACGGTAGCAATCCGGCAAATACCGAAAGAGGACGAGCGAAGAAAATCATCCATGCGGACAAAATGAGCGCCGGAATGGCAATAGGCAGTAGATCGCTTGGGTTAACCAACAGCCCCAGCACCAGGAACATGGCAATTTGTGCCAGCCAGGCGAGGCCGTCGAAATTTTGCAGAATGCCGTAGCGGTTGCGAATTGGCCGATTACCCAGCAGAAAACCGCACAGATAAACAGCCAGAATACCGCTGCCTTCCAGCGCCGTGGTTAAAGCAAAAATTAAAATACCGCCGCTTAATGCCAGCAGTGGATATAAACCTGCGGGCAGGGCGATGCGATTAATCATTTGCAGCAGTAAATAACCACCGCCAAGACCGATGACAATCCCGAGGCCAAATTGCTGCAGAATATCGACCACGAACATCCAGCTGACACTGCTTTCATGCTGCTGGATCATCGCAATCAGGGTAATCGTCAGAAAGACCGCCATTGGGTCATTACTGCCGGACTCTATCTCCAGCGTCGAGCCAACACGTTCATTAAGCCCCTTACCACCCAGTAAAGAAAAGACCGCCGCAGCATCGGTGGAGCCGACGATAGCGCCGATTAATAAACCTTCGATCAAATCAAGATTAAACAGCCACGCCGCCATCATGCCGGTTAAACCAGAGGTGATAAGCACGCCCAGCGTCGCCAGTGACAGCGCCGGTCCTAGCGCGACGCGAAAGGAGCTGGCCTGAGTGCGCATCCCGCCGTCGAGCAAAATAATCGCCAGCGCCAGGTTACTTACCATGTAGGCGAAGGGGTAATTATCAAACGGGATACCGCCGACGCCATCGACTCCCGCCAGCATGCCGATCGCTAGGAAAATAACCAGAATAGGAATGCCAAGACGGGAAGAAAATGAACTAAGTAAAATACTGCTGGTGACAAGGATGGATCCTAAGATGAAAAGGCTAATTATTGTTGTGGCATCCAACGGTCGGTTACTCCTGATTACGCTGTCTCTTATATAAACCCTACCATATTAGCGGCAGAGACAGCGTTTTACTTAGCCCTGAAGCGTGATTTTTTTACATTTTAAGAACAGGATGACCGCTAATCGTCAACTGAGTGCCTTCCTGGGTGTTATTAAGAATGGCATGTGCGCCCAACGGCAGCGTAACCGTACGTTGTTCATGACCAAAATCGAGGCCGGTAATGAGTGGAATCGACAGGCGGGAACGCAAAAACGCGTACACTGACTCCAGGTTGTAACCTGCGTCATAATCATTGGGCGTGCTCCCGCTAAAGCTACCGAGAATAATCGCCTTCTGACGTGGCAAAATTCCAGCATGATAGAGCTGCAACAGCATACGTTCGACGCGGAAAGGATGCTCGTTAATATCTTCCAGCACCAGAATACCGTTTTCGATTTGCGGCATCCACGGTGTACCAATCAGTGAAATCAGCATCGCGAGATTGCCTCCCCATAACGTGCCTTCGGTCTGACATGTCGGGCCTTCCCCTTGCCATTCAATGGTGAAGGTTTCATTGCGTAACGCCAGCCAGAAATGGTGCTCGGTAAAGGCGTTTAGTTCATCCGCGCCAAAGTTTGCTACCAGCATGGGGCCGCTAAAAGTGATGACATTGCCTTGCGCCAGAAGACCGCACTGAATGGCGGTAAAATCGCTATGTCCGCAAATGAGCAACGGGTCATGTTGTTGGCGAGCCACCAGTGCCTGCCAGTCAATATCCGCCAGTAAACGACTGGCACCGTAACCACCGCGTACAGCCAGCACGATAGTGTTGGGGGTAGTCAGTCTGGCAAGGGAATTGAGATCTTCCAGACGCTCCGTTTCCGTACCCGCAAAACGCTCACAACGACGGGCAATAACCTCGACGTTATTGACCTGATGCCCCGCGTCGGTAAGGCGCTGGATACCACGCAGCGCATCGTGTTGTTTTATGCAGTAACCCGATGGGGCAATTAAGTGAAACAGAGACATGGCAATTCCTTGCTGACAACAGAAACGAAATGTATATCATGCCGCTTAGGTGTGCCGTTGTCACCTCAACGGCGATTCCAGGCTATAAGGATAGAAGAAGTGAAATTAAGATGGTTTGCCTTTTTGATTGTGTTATTAGCGGGTTGTTCATCAAAGCATGACTACACGAACCCGCCGTGGAACGCGAAAGTTCCGGTGCAACGTGCGATGCAGTGGATGCCAATAAGCCAGAAAGCCGGTGCAGCCTGGGGCGTCGATCCACAATTGATCACGGCGATTATCGCTATCGAATCGGGTGGTAATCCGAACGCGGTGAGTAAATCGAATGCCATTGGTTTGATGCAGTTAAAAGCTTCAACCTCCGGACGTGATGTTTATCGCCGTATGGGCTGGAGCGGTGAGCCGACGACCAGCGAGCTGAAAAATCCAGAACGTAATATTTCAATGGGCGCGGCTTACCTGAATATTCTGGAAACCGGCCCGCTGGCAGGCATTGAAGATCCGAAGGTACTGCAATATGCGCTGGTGGTGTCATACGCTAACGGGGCAGGTGCGCTGCTACGGACTTTCTCGTCAGATCGGAAAAAGGCGATCAGCAAAATCAACGATCTGGATGCTGACGAGTTCCTCGATCACGTAGCGCGAAATCATCCTGCGCCGCAGGCTCCGCGCTATATCTACAAACTTGAGCAGGCACTGGACGCGATGTAAATCAGTCGCGCACTTTGGCCGCTTTCTCCCGGGCTTCCCGCTCGAGAGAGAAAATAATCCGCTGTAATTGCCGCTCCACCGTCGGGCTGACGTTAAGAAAACGGAAGCTCAGACGGGGAGTGGTGATGGTTTCATTCTTGCCATCAATCACTTTGCGCTTGCTGATTGAGATTAACTGGGCGTCAAAGTGAAAAACACCCCATTGCCCCATGTTGACTTCAATCTGAGCGAAGCGCATGCCTTCGTGCAATCCGGCAGGCTTTGCCGTTTCCAGTAATGCGCCCATGCCGCCTAACGACAAATCATACAGGCGGAAACGTAACGTACTGTTATCCGCCAGTTTGGTCTGGCAAAAATAAGGCGGATGGAGTGGGGCGGAGATGCGGAAATATCGGCGTCGTTGTACAAACCACAAGGTGGGAGGCGGTACGGTAATAAATGCCGGAAGCTGCAAGTATTCACTCTGCTGTAGTTGTTCAACAGTAAATTCGACTTTCGCGCCCTGGGTTTCGGCGGTAATGGTAATGTGCTGCGCCTTTAACACAGCGTTGTTATCTTCGGCTTGACTGCCGAAATCCAGCACCAGTTTATCCGGGGTTATTGCCAGTATTTTGCTGATCAGCTGCCCGCCATTCCAACTGATACGCAAAGGAATTGCGGCTTTGTGCAAATCGCGTAACACGCCCAGGACGGCTAACGGATTTTGTTTCAGGAACTGCTCATGGTAATGACTCACGCGGAAAAACTCCTGACTGACAAACTGTCTTTGGTTTATCGGTCACAGTTAACAAAACTTAATACAAATGCGTGAATATTTTTTACATGTTGTTCTTAAATCAGCCGACAAACGCCCAGCATCGATCCCGCCCTTGCCTATACTTAGAGCGTTGACGTAAGCATTTCTTGCGTCCGATTCATCGAAACGAGGGCCTGAACATGGGAATTATTGCCTGGATTATTTTTGGCCTGATAGCCGGCATTATCGCCAAGCTAATCATGCCGGGGCGTGATGGTGGTGGATTTTTCCTGACCTGTATTCTCGGGATAATCGGTGCGGTGGTCGGCGGCTGGCTGGCGACCATGTTTGGCATTGGCGGCTCCATCAGTGGTTTTAATCTGCACAGCTTCCTGGTGGCGGTAGTGGGCGCTATCCTGGTGCTGGGCGTATTCCGCCTCCTGCGAAGAGAATAAGATTTTCATAAGGCGGATAGCGATACAGATGCCGCTATCCGCTTTCACATCAGAACGTATATTCGACACCTGCTTTACGGGTGAAAAAAATCAATATAGCACTTAGATGTCCGATAAAGTCGGTTCCCGGTAACAACAACAGAATATTTTTTTATTATTGTTTCGTTGTTTTTGGTGTGATTCAGAAAATAAATATTTTAGACAGTAGCCAGTCAGGCGTTAAAAAGGGGGGCGGATAGTGAGGCGGCTCTGGCTGCACTTATTGAACATTTAGAATTGATCAATCCTTCAGGCAGATTAAGCCCAAATACCCGTTTGGCAATGCTTCAGTTAAGCGAGGAGGAATGGTCTGAATTCTTTTTTTGGTTGCTAAATTCTCTGGAGTGCCTGGATTATGTGATCATTAATTTAACTCCAGAAAGCAAAAAAACGTTGATGAGCGAACACCGTAACAATATTCAGGTAGCAATTGATGCTTTATATAGCCAACGTCGGCGTAAATCGCCGGGTGATGATAGTGAAATGCTTACCCGTAGAAATGACGCTATCTTCGGCAACCACGTATGGCAAACATTTGCGCAATACTTCCCGCCAGGACTTGAAAAACCGTCTGTGTAGCAAAATCCATAGATATGGTGTTATCTGCCGACAACGCCATCCGGAGAAGTCGAATGACGTTGTCGGAGTAAGCGCTGGTTAAGGTGTGGGTTGTGCCTCTTTGGTTGAGGGTTGCGCCGTTGTTGACTTAACGGTCGGACGCGTCGCCGGAACATTGTCACACGGTTGCTCTTTCGGGCAGATCAAATCCAGCATTTTCAGCGTCACGCCATTGGTCCAGCCAAAGCCATCCTGTAATGGATATTCGCCACCGCCGCCCCCCGTTCCGGTGGTGCTGACATCATATTTTTCCACCAGCTTTTTCTCCCGGTCATAGGTGTGCTGAACATTGGTCAGGAAGTGCCAGCTAATGTCCATCGCTACCTCTTTTTGCCCGTAGTTTTGTAATCCCTCTGTCGCGACCCACTGCAACGGTGCCCAGCCATTTGGCGCATCCCATTGTTGCCCACTTTTCACCGACGTGGTGTTCAGGCCGCCGGGTTGCAGCAGATGTGTTTTCGTCGCCGTCGCCATTTTGCTGGCGCGATCTTTCGCTGCCGCATTGACGTACAGCGGGAACAGGGCGGCCGCGGTTAACTGATTGCGCACTTTATGACTTTTCAGGTCGTAATCGGCATACCAGCCTTGTTGATCGTTCCACAGATATTTTTCGATCCCTTTTTGACGGGCATTCGCCAGCGTTTCGTACTGGTTTGCCATCGCGTTATCTCCGGCAGCTTTGCTGGCGCGGGCGAGGATTTTTTCCATTTTAAACATCAGGCTGTTCAGATCGACCGGTACGATGCTGGTGGTGCGTAAGGTATTTAACTGCTGCGGATTGTCCATCCAGCGCGAGCTGAAATCCCAGCCAGACGCAGCGGCAGAGCGCAGGTCGCGGTAAATTTCAGTGGCAGGTCGATTCGGATTGCTTTTGGCGGTGGCAATATCTTCCACCCATGACTCTGGTCGTGGCGTATCGCGATCGTCCCAGTAGCGGTTGAGAAGGGTACCATCCTGAAGTTTTACAACGCGTTTTTCCTGTTGTCCGGCTTGCAGGTTTTCAACACCGTCCATCCAGTAAGCATATTCTTTTTGCATTTGCGGCAGGTATTGCTTCAACGCGGCATCGCCTTCATGCTGCGCCAGTAACTCTACCATCAGGGCAAAGAAGGGCGGTTGCGAGCGGCTTAAATAGTAACTGCGGTTGCCGTTGGGAATATGACCGTAAGTGTCTATTTCATGAGCAAAATTGGCCACCATATCCGCAACTTTATCCCAGTGACCGCTTTCGGCAAGTCCTAACATGGTGAAGTAGCTGTCCCAGTAATATACCTCGCGAAAACGTCCGCCCGGCACGACATAAGGTTCCGGCAGCGGTAACAGAGAATCCCATTTTTCGGTGTTTTCGGTAGAACGCGTTAATACCGGCCAAAGTCCGTCAATATGTTCGCGCAGCGACTGCCCTTCTGGCGGAACATATTTCTCTCCCTCTTTCGGCAGAGTGAAATTGACGTTAACGAAATGGCGCAGATCAAAGCCGCTCTGGTTTTGCTGCATTCGATAATCTGCAAGGATCATTAGCGGATCGCTGTTCGGCACGGCATCAGCAAAGGTCTTTTGGTCCGGAAAAAGTTTGGCGTTTTGCACATCGTTAAACAGCGGCCCTAACAAAATATCAGGCGGCTGTGGCGTTACTGGCGTTTCTTCTGCCTGCACCGCTAGCGCAGCGAAACACAACAAAACGCAGGCGGGAATTAACGCTATTTTTTGCGGGCGAGGAGGGGCGGTGGCTTTCATCAATCATTCTCCTTGGGCGAAACCGAACAAAACGGTATTCAAGTATCAGAAAACCTTAGTTCAGGATCGCACTAACTGCATGATCGAAATCTCATTCTGCGAACTGTCAGGCATTTTGGAAAAGGAGATTAAAGGGATAAATAAGGGTGAAATAGAGTAATTAAATAAAGTCTGTTTATTAGCCAGCCAGCGACGTTTGGTTTGCGATTAGCGCAGAAAAAATCATCATGATTTGGTAAAAAATATAACAGGTAGTTAAAAAATATCAGAGCAGAGTAAATTGCCGGATGGCATCAGAACGATGCCATCCGAACGGTGGTTTATCCCTGATGGCTGAAACGTTGCGTTTTAACGTCCAGCGTTAACGTTTCTTCAGGTTGTATCGCATACAGTTTCTCACCCTGCTGGCAAATCCAGCCAATCCCCAGTTCGTGGGCGATTAGGGCGCTGTGGGATACCGGACTTCCGGCGCTAAGGCAGATCCCTTTTACAACCGCCGGATCCAGTTGCAGAACCGTGGACGGATAAATGTTCTCCGCCAGTAAAATGGTTGGCGAGTTAAATTGCGGGAGTTCTTCTTTCGTTTGCGTCAGGTGGATTAGGGTGCGATGTAGAAGATCGTCCACATCGATATAGCGAGCCTGTAAATATTCATCATCCAGTTGTTGGTATTGCTGGCTTAGTTCTTTAAGAACGTGCTGCCAGGCATATTCTGCTGTGCAATGCTCATGCTGAAGAAATTCGTTTGCCGCCGCCAGCAGTTCTGGATCATCTAACAGTGTATGGTGACCAGAAAAGATTGCGGCAATATCGTCAAGCCCGCTCGCTTCTGCTTTCGCTGTTAACGTCATCAGATCTAATAACGTGAAGTCAATTGCCTGGCGTAATCGTTCTTGTTCTTCTTCCACGGTCAGAGTTGATTTTGCCTGTACCGTACATAAAACTGGTTGATAATAAAAGGCTTTACCCGAAACAGGCGGAATGGGCCGCTGAGTAGGCGGAGCAACTTCGTCCGTTTCACCAAAGTTATCTTCAGCCAGCTGACGGAAAGCAACCAGCGCCTCTTCAGCTTCTGGCCCTTTCGCAATCAGGCGCAGCGTATCGTTATAGCGGACTTGTAGTAGCGCGATCTGGTTAATACTCTCCGGTGTGACGCATTTGCCGTTTTTCTCCAGCAACATATCGGCATTAAATGTCGATAAGGTATAAACCAGCCGGGAGGCCGGACGTACATGAAGGCCGTTACGGTTTTTAATGACCACGGCCAGAGAACGGGCTTCTTCATCGTACGGAGGACATGTGTCAGAGATTTCAGCGTCGGAGGACGGTAAACCCAGTTGTTCACGTTTGGCTTCCAGCGCATGCATGGCGTCAAAGATCACTTTGTCGATATCCGCCCCCGAGGCCGCGCTGACCGTTGCTGCCAGTGTACCTTCGACTAACGGTGCCGCACACAAACGTACTTTTGCGGCGATCTCGGGAGCTAGCAATTCCAGCGCAGTTTCAGCACTCAATAATGCGCTACCCATATCCATCATCACCAGCACATGGTCGGCATCGGCAACGGACTCGATGGCCTCCATCACTTTGACGGCATCGGTACCAATGGGATTTTGGGGATCGTCAATTCCCGCGGCAATGGCGATTTTACAGCTATCACTCATTAACATCTGACGGGCTAATTCACCGACACCTTCTCCCAGTCGGGCGCTATGTGAAACTATGACCAGGTTTACCATCACCATTTCCTTACTCTTTTGCGGCTAACGCCAGCATTTGCATCATAAACATCACGGAGGTCGCGCCGGGATCCTGGTGACCAATACTGCGTTCACCGAGATAACTGGCGCGGCCTTTGCGGGCTTGCATCGTAATCGTACTTTGTGCAGAGGATTCAGCGACGCTACTGGCGGCTTCGAGCGCCACCGGAACAGAGAGATTTTGCTCGCTGGACTGACGTAACGATTCCACCACCGGCACCCAGACATCACACATAGTTTTATCGCCAGGTTCGGCTTTCCCGCGACTGATTACGCCGTCTACACCATCGCGGAACATCTGATACAGTTCTTCCAGCGTCAGGCTTTGCCGTGCCTGTGTCGCCTGTGCGGCGCGGATAAAGAAAGTACCGAACAGCGGACCACTGGCACCACCGACGCTGGAAAGCAGCGTCATGCCGGTATTCTTGAGAATGAAACCGATATCTTTATCTGCGATAGCAGGGAGTTTTTCTACCACCTTGCTAAAGCCACGGTTCATATTTAGCCCGTGGTCAGCGTCGCCAATTTCGCGATCCAGTCCGGTAAGATACTCGCTCTCTTTGCTGAAAATTTCTCCACAGCGAGTGAGCCAGTTAACAATTTGAGTTCTGCTCAGTGACATGGTTATCTCCTTATTTACCCCAGTTAAGCGCCGGGGTGTGGACCGGGGCGTCCCATAACGCCAGCGTTTCGTCATCAACTTTCAGTAAGGTGATGGAAAAACCGGTCATGTCCAGTGAGGTACAATACGCGCCGATTAAATTGCGCTCGATAGTCAAGCCCGCTTGCTGGCAACGCGTGGCCAGGCGGTTATAGACGCCATACAGTTCAGAAAGCGGAGTTGCACCAAGATTGTTGACGAGTGCAATTACTCGATCGCCAGACTGAAGCGGTTGTTTAGTTTGCGTCTCTTCCTGCCAGCTACCTTGTCGATAATCCCAGAAGCGGAGCGTGCGGTGGTATGTGCCATTTTCCAGCAGGGTGTCGAACATTTGATCAACTGTTTGGTCAAGGGAGGAGAAGGGGCGGCGGTCAATACCCGGCTCACCATGAATGCCGACGCCAAACTCCATCTCATTATCTGCCAGGGTAAAAGAAGGTTTTCCCGCGGCAGGAACGGTACAGGCATTGAGGGCGATACCAATAGAATGGCCCTGATTGTTCAACTTACGCCCCAGTTGTGCACAAGCCTCCAGCGAGTCGCCACGTTCTGCCGCTGCGCCTACGAGTTTTTCGATTAATACGGTGTTGGCAACGCCGCGCCGCCCAGCGGTATAAAGACTGTCTTTTACTGCAACGTCGTCATCAATGACCACGGTGGTCACTTTTACGCCGCTATCGTGCAGTAATTCTGTTGCTGTTTCAAAGTTAAGAATATCGCCGGTGTAATTTTTGATAATCAGCAGTACACCTTCGCCGCCATCAACTTGCATGGCGCATTCAAAAATTTTATCGGGCGTCGGTGAGGTGAATATTTCGCCCGGACAGGCCCCCGAAAGCATCCCCTGACCGATATAACCGCAGTGCATCGGTTCGTGTCCGCTGCCGCCGCCCGACAGCAGGGCGACTTTTCCTGCAACGGGGGCATCAGCTCGGGTGACATACACCGGATCCTGATGCAGTGTCAGCGATGAATGTGCTTTCGCCAGACCCGCCAGTTGTTCGTCCAGAACGTCTTGCACATCATTGATCAATTTTTTCATTATCTTGCTCCAGCAATTACGGTAGGGCATGGATGATGTTCAACGACACGGCGACCACTGACTGCCGATAAATCCATTGTGCATCAGGTAAGGGAAAAGAAAATTAGCCCAAATTATGTTTCATGGTGAAACATATGTTTTAATGAATGTTCCATATTGAAACTTTTACGCGTTTTAATACTAAAAATTGCGAGCCGGAACACCTTTTGTCACAAAGGATGCGGGATATGAGTGGCGCTTTTAACAACGATGAACGGGGCATATCTCCCTTAATTGCAGCCTCCTGGGAGCGATGCAATAAACTGATGAAACGGGAGACATGGCGCGTACCGCACCAGGCCCAGGGCGTGACATTTGCTTCTATCTATCGGCGTAAGAAAGCGATGCTGACGCTCGGGCAGGCTGCGCTGGAAGATGCCTGGGAATATATGGAATCGCGGGCGTGCGGACTGTTCATCCTTGATGAAACCGCCTGCATCCTTAGTCGTTTTGGTGATCCACAAACGCTGCACCAGCTTAGTGTCCTGGGATTCAATGACGGCACGTATTGCGCAGAGGGAATTATTGGTACCTGTGCGCTATCGTTAGCGGCTATTTCTGGTCAGGCAGTGAAAACGATGGCCGATCAACATTTCAAACAGGCACTCTGGAACTGGGCCTTTTGTGCAACACCGTTGTTTGACAGCAAGGGCCGATTGACGGGAACAATAGCGCTGGCGTGTCCGGTTGAGCAAACTACCGCAGCTGATTTGCCGTTGACGTTGGCAATCGCACGCGAGGTCGGAAATTTACTGCTGACGGACAGTTTGCTCGCTGAAACTAACCGTCATTTAAATCAACTTAATGCCCTGTTAGAAAGTATGGATGATGGCGTGATTAGCTGGGACGAGCAGGGTAATTTGCAATTTATCAATGCCCAGGCGGCGCGAGTCTTGCGCCTTGACGCGACGGCAAGTCAGGGAAGGGCGATCACTGAACTCTTAACGTTACCCGCTGTATTGCAACAAGCAATAAAACAGGCACATCCGCTCAAACACGTAGAAGCAACCTTTGAAAGTCAGCACCAGTTTATTGATGCGGTGATAACCCTTAAACCGATAATAGAAACGCAGGGAACCAGCTTTATTTTGTTGCTCCATCCCGTGGAACAGATGCGGCAGTTGATGACCAGTCAATTGGGAAAAGTCAGCCATACCTTCGCTCATATGCCACAGGACGATCCGCAAACTCGCCGCTTGATTCATTTTGGCCGCCAGGCGGCGCGTAGTAGCTTTCCTGTTTTGCTTTGTGGCGAAGAGGGCGTAGGCAAGGCACTGCTAAGTCAGGCAATTCATAATGAAAGTGAGCGTGCAGCGGGGCCTTATATCGCCGTCAATTGTGAGTTATATGGTGATGCGGCGCTGGCGGAAGAATTTATTGGCGGCGATCGCACGGACAATGAAAATGGTCGTCTGAGTCGACTGGAACTGGCGCACGGCGGCACGCTGTTTCTTGAAAAGATTGAATATCTGGCGGTGGAGTTACAGTCTGCTTTGCTTCAGGTTATCAAGCAGGGTGTTATCACGCGACTGGATGCGCGGCGTTTAATACCAATTGATGTCAAAGTGATTGCCACAACGACCGCGGACCTGGCAATGCTGGTGGAACAAAATCGCTTTAGTCGCCAGCTGTATTACGCGCTGCATGCATTTGAAATTACCATCCCGCCTCTGCGTATGCGGCGTGGCAGCATTCCGGCGCTGGTGAATAACAAATTACGCAGTCTTGAAAAACGCTTCTCTACGCGTCTGAAAATTGATGACGATGCCCTCGCTCGCCTGGTTTCTTGTGCATGGCCAGGCAACGATTTTGAACTTTACAGCGTCATCGAGAATCTTGCTCTGAGTAGTGATAACGGGCGCATTCGCGTCAGTGATTTGCCTGAACATCTGTTTACCGAGCAGGCGACAGATGATGTCAGCGCCACTCGCCTTTCCACCAGTCTGTCATTTGCGGAAGTTGAAAAAGAGGCAATTATTAACGCAGCCCAGGTCACAGGCGGTCGCATTCAGGAAATGTCGGCTTTACTTGGAATCGGCCGCACTACGCTGTGGCGGAAAATGAAGCAACATGGCATTGATGCAGGGCAGTTTAAGCGCCGGGTATGAAAGACAGAGACGATTTCTGATACATCTGAGTGATCTGTATTTCATTCCGGCGCACGCTAACAATTTTCAGCATCGTTTAAGGGCTTGTCTATCCCGCACTTAAAAGCTGAAGCGATATCCTCCGTTGACTTGCTTCTGATCAAAGAGGTTACCCTGCGTGTAATCCGCTTCGAGATAGAATGTGTGCTGTTTGTTATACTGTGCACTGACTCCCACGCCGTTATTCCAGCCATTACCTTTGAAACTGTACTTCTCCCGGGAGTTGTTCAACAGATATTCGGTATCCCCTGAAAACTCGCGGATAGCGCCAGTCTTCACATAGACATTCAGCTGGCTGTTGCCTGCGGTGATGTCATATCCCAGTATCATGCTGGCACGCCCCAGCAGCGATTCGTAGTGATTCAGATGTATATTGAGACCATTACTCGCCTTCATAGCCATCCCATTCTGGTGGCTGTATGTGAGCTGGGTTTGCGGCTCTATATAGAACCCATAACCAGTAGGGGTCAGGTTGAACCTCTGCCCGGCTTCCAGGGAGATGCTCAATCCATTCGCAGTGCCGTTGGCGTTAACGCCGTTGTTCTGACTGTCCAGTACGTGGAAACTATTTTTCTGGTGCGATGCTTTTACAACGAGATCGCTGTAAAAACCGTTGTGTGCCATGTAACTGGCGTACATTCCCATGTAGTCTGAACGTGCGGTACCGTCGCCTCCGCTATAGTCCGGCGATGCATGTGTTGAGCCAATATACAGACCGACATACAACGGCATTTCATCAGAGAGACGTTTATCCCCACCAAACTGGATACCGCTGTAACCCATGTCAAAGCCGCTCAGTTTGCCACTGGCAAAGGAGTCCAGGCTTCCCCCATAACTGCGCAACCAGATATTACCGTCTTTACCCTGATTTCGCAGGTCACCCATCCGTTGCATCAGCGTACGGTTTTCAACATAGTTCAATAAGTAACCGACATTGAGATAATTGCCGCCAGCATCTGCGGTCGTGGTGGGTTTAGGCGTGGGAGCGGGGGCAGGCGTAGGATCTGGGTTGACTATGGGGGGCTGAGCGGGAGCTGGTGTGGGCTCTGGATTAGGAGTCGGCTCCGGAATTGTCCCGGAAGCATAAAGCTCCCAGTTAGTGCCATTTTTACGCACATCATACAGATATCCCCCCAACTCAACCTGAGAAGACGCGCTGAACGAGGCCGCGCCGTCAGTGGTTTTTACCACTGTCAGAACTTCATTTCCCGTTGTGGCCTCGCTGCCCTGGTTACGGATAGCCAATACGTGATTACCAGCACTACTCCCGCAGATATTCAATAAATCTCCTTTATTATTAACGCCATTACCCTCGCCAACAACATCAGCACGCATAATAAAGGTACTGTTACCGCTAAGGTTCTCTACGTTTAATGTGGTAAATGTGCCGGCAGTTGACGCGTGGCTGGCAAAATCGACAGTTGAATGGCTCAGCGCCAGCGTGTCGAGATTAGAATTACTTGTTACGTTCCAGACGCTGTTATTCATTGCAACGTCCAGTTTCCCGCCATTGACATTATCGCTGAGGGAAGAACCTGTCCAAACCGACCCAGGGTGCATATCCAGATTGATTAGCCCACCTTTAGAAAGAACGCTACCGTTGATAAGCATACGACCCGAAGCGTTGATGCGGCTGGCGGCATAACCATCGTCATGTTGCGTTGCGATGGCCATCTGGTCGGGTGTACTCATATCAATGACCAGATCGCTCGTGAGATCGATCTGGCTGTTGGTCATGGCATAAATCCCCCTGGCTCCTGCCGCGCCGGTGATAGCCAAACTGTCTCCGGTTATTCTACCGCCGCTGAGCGCCCACAAACCCAGCGCCAGACTGCCATTACGATCAACCGTAATATCGGTATTTTGCATGTTGATAACAGCCGTTGCCGTCTGGGCTGAGGCACCATAAGAACCGCTGGAAAAGATGCTGTTTCGTTGCGCTGCCGTGCCAGAAAAATTGATTGTCGCGTCTGAACCACTGGTTACGAGGCCACCGCCCTGCGCGGAAGAAATATGGCTATCAGCACCGATAGTGGTTGTACCACCACGAACTTCGACGCCATTGGCAGCGGCTCCAGTTACATCAACAGTGAGTGCATTCGCGCTCACCTGGCCAAAGCTCCAGAGGCCGTGTGCATTATCGCCATTGGTTTTAATGGTACTGTTTGTTCCGAGATCGACAACAGAGTTTTTCTGTACGTTTATTCCCATGGCGCTGTAGCCCTGAACATCGATTGTCAGGTCTGTCGCCGTAAAACGCGCAGCACCGTTGGCGTTATTGCCGTTGAGACCACCGATATAAACACCTATACTTCCATCGGTCTTGATTTTACTACCGCTTCCAAGATCGACACTGGTGCCATAGTCATTGATGGTTAGGCCTATACCGTTCGAGTTTTCAATGGTGAATTGAGAGGCTGTTAGTGTTGAGCTATGCCCAATAATGATGCCGTCATCGTTACTCTTAATGGTGCTGCCTGTGCCTAAGTCAGCATGTGTATAGTCACCAATTAAATTAATGCCGATGGCAGAGGTTTGACCAACAACATCTACTGTAAGTCGGTTAGCTGTCAGAGAGCTGTTCTTGCCCTGAATAATGATTCCCTTTGCATATCCAGAGGCGTCGTTGACATTGACGGTGACATCATCACCCAGGTTGATATTGCCAGGCGTGTTTCCTGCTGGGGTCATTACACCATAGAGGTTTCCTGATGGATCGGCGGTATCTCCTGTAATTCTGTCACCATCATTAATAGTAATATTGGTGCCATTTTGACTTCCTAAATCAGCAGCTATCAGCAGGGGGGAAAAGATAATTGCATTCAAACCAATAGCGCCATATTTTATCAGTTGAATGGAGGGCGAACGGATTTTTAATTCAGCGAGACGATCGGCTTTGGTATTCCCATTGTGTTGTTTGATGCCCATACCACTCCTATATAGTACCCAAGCTATGGGTCTATGGATTTTGTCATTTTGTTTAAGTCAATGAATAATATCCTCTTATCATCATGATATTTGTATGGTGCAATCATGATGAGCTGCTCTGAGAATAATTCTCTATTACCGGGCAAAATCAGGAACACAGGAATTAATATATATTTAACATCCCCCTTACAAAGGTGAGTTTAGATCGAGTTATTCCCTAAGTTGTCGTTACTTATTCCAATTCGTTACTATGAATATGACAAAAACATTACAACAAACAGCGGTTAAATAATTTGGTGAATATTTTTTGTAATAATCCTAATTAGTTATGGGATTTTCGCTTGATGTATCTGCATAACAAAAACAATATGAGCCATTTTTGCATTACTAATAAGAAAAAGCAAAAAACATCGATATTCATTTTTGATCAATGGATTTTCTGGCATATCGTTATTATCGTGATACTGGTTATCATTTTCATCTTGCCAGGATCGCACGTAATCACGTTATTCGGGGGCTTTATCTGCTGGATATTGCCCTTCAGGCAAGTCCTTTTCTCGCCAGCATATTGGAGCGTGATCAATATTGATCAGCTGTAAAAGGTGTCTGATGTGCAGTGGAACACAAACTTACGTGATCTCATTGCTAATGAGATATCCCTCATCTGAACACTTATGTCTTTAATTATTCTCGTGGTTCACTATAGGCAATAAGCACAAAAGTGTAGGATGTTATAAGAATGGTTAGGACTCGGTGAAATGAAAAATCCACGCAATTGCGTGGATTTTATATACTTTTGCGCTCTTCATGAGATTTAGCGAAACCTCATGAGACAACAAATTAATTAGACATTGAACAGGAAGTTCATTACATCGCCATCTTTAACGATGTAATCTTTACCTTCTGCACGCATTTTGCCCGCTTCTTTCGCGCCTTGTTCACCTTTGTAAGTGATGAAATCTTCGAACGAAATAGTTTGTGCGCGGATAAAGCCTTTTTCAAAATCAGTATGGATTTTGCCAGCGGCCTGCGGCGCGGTTGCACCAACCGGAATGGTCCATGCACGCACTTCTTTCACCCCAGCGGTGAAGTAAGTTTGCAGGTTCAGCAGCTTATAACCGGCACGGATCACGCGGTTCAGGCCCGGCTCTTCCAGCCCAAGCTCCTGCATAAACTCGTCACGTTCTTCGTCGTCCAGTTCGGCAATGTCTGCTTCAACAGCAGCACAAACCGGAACCACAACAGAACCTTCTTTCGCCGCGATTTCACGCACCTGGTCAAGATACGGGTTGTTTTCAAAACCGTCTTCGTTGACGTTGGCGATGTACATTGTTGGTTTCAGCGTCAGGAAGCTCAGGTAACGAATAGCCGCTTTCTCTTCAGCGCTTAAATCCAGCGCGCGCAGCATACCTGCGTTTTCCAGCTGTGGCAGGCATTTTTCCAGTACCGCCAGCTCGGCTTTCGCGTCTTTATCGCCGCCTTTGGCTTTCTTCTGTACGCGATGAATCGCACGTTCGCAGGTGTCGAGGTCTGCCAGCGCCAGTTCTGTGTTGATAACTTCAATATCATCCGCCGGGTTAACTTTGCCGGAAACGTGAATGATGTTGTCGTTTTCAAAGCAGCGAACAACGTGACCGATCGCTTCGGTTTCACGGATGTTGGTCAGGAACTGGTTACCCAGACCTTCGCCTTTCGATGCGCCTTTTACCAGACCGGCGATATCGACAAATTCCATGGTCGTGGGAAGCGTACGCTGCGGTTTTACGATTTCAGCCAGTTGATCCAGGCGAGGGTCAGGCATTGGTACGACGCCTGTGTTCGGCTCGATGGTGCAGAATGGAAAGTTGGCCGCTTCAATACCGGCTTTGGTCAGCGCGTTGAACAGGGTAGATTTCCCGACGTTGGGCAAACCGACGATACCGCATTTGAATCCCATGATTTAAATCACCTTAATATCTTAATAATCAACCTGTTATTGCTAACAGATTGCAGAAATGGAAATAACTTTGCCTATTATACACGGCACTCGGCAAAAATGCCGCAGACAACGACTTATTGCGCTTTAAAGGCGTGCAATCGGTTCGTTGCTTTGGTCAAGCCCTCTGTAAACCACATTTCAGTACAACGTGCCGCTTCGTCGATGGCTTCATCAATTAACTTCTGTTCACTAACAGGCGGTTTGCCTAACACAAAACCGACAACTTTATTTTTATCGCCCGGATGACCGATTCCGATGCGTAAACGGTGAAAGTTAGGGTTATTACCCAATTTACTGATGATGTCTTTCAGTCCATTGTGACCACCATGGCCACCGCCCAACTTAAATTTGGCGACGCCAGGTGGCAGATCCAGTTCGTCGTGGGCAACCAGAATTTCGTCCGGATTAATGCGGAAAAAACTGGCCATCGCCGCAACGGCTTTGCCGCTGAGATTCATAAATGTAGTCGGGACTAACAGGCGGACATCTTCGCCTCCAAGGGTGACTCGCGAAGTATAACCAAAGAATTTAGCCTCTTCGCGCAGCGGAGCGCGCAAACGCTCAGCCAGTAAGTCAACGAACCAGGCGCCAGCATTATGTCGCGTTGCGGCGTATTCAGCGCCGGGGTTCGCCAGACCGACAATCAATTTAATCGTCACGTTTTTTTGTCCTGAGTGTGTACATAACTGGCGCGTAGTTTACTGGTTGCGGCCCCGCTTGACAAAAAACTGCGTATCAAATGCAGATAACGCAATAATTGCCTAAGTGGACTATTAGAAAGTCAAGGTGTTCAGGCATTTATTTGTAAAGTTTTGTTGAAATAAGGGTTGTAATTGTGATCACGCCCGCACATAACCCACAGGGTGTTGTCTATACTTTACACATAAGGAAGAGGGGTATTCCCTGTTACAACCCAGAAAGTTCCGGAGGTGACATATGAAACGCAAAAACGCTTCGTTACTCGGTAACGTGCTCATGGGGTTGGGTCTGGTGGTAATGGTGGTCGGCGTGGGGTATTCAATCCTCAACCAGTTACCACAGTTTAATATGCCCCAGTATTTCGCACATGGTGCAGTGCTAAGTATTTTCGTCGGTGCCATTCTCTGGCTGGCGGGTGCCCGTGTTGGCGGGCATGAACAGGTGTGCGACCGTTACTGGTGGGTTCGCCACTATGACAAACGTTGCCGCCGTAGCGATAATCGCCGTCATAGCTAACAAATAATGCCGTTTGCTGACCAGTCAGTTTGCGCTGACTGGTCAATTTCGTACTTATAAATCCGCCATCGCCGCGCGACGATTCGGGAAGAACGCCAGGCGTCCCGGGATCGGTTGAATCCCTGCGCGAGCCATAGTGCGCAGCGGCTGGAATTCCACGTTACACACGCGCAGTTCACATCCTTCGGGCAGACGCTTCACAAAACGCTGGAACGCATCAAGGCCACCAGCATCAAGCACCGGAACGGCATCCCACTTCAGAATGACAATCCGCTTGCCTTCAAGACGTGACTCCAGGTCCGTGAACAAGCCTTCAGCGGCAGCAAAGAACAGCGGGCCAATAACGCGCAGAACCAGGACATCGTCTGGAACGTCTACGACTACTGGGGCCAGGCGAGTCATACGCGCGATACGACGCATAAACAGCAGCGATGCCAACACGATCCCCACACTGATGGCAATAACCATATCAAACAGCACGGTCAGCGACATGCACAGCAGCATGACGATGATGTCATCTTTCGGCGCATGACGCAGCAAGTCGACCACTTTGTGCGCTTCACTCATGTTCCACGCCACCATCAACAGCAGGGCAGCCATGGCGGAAAGCGGCAGCCAGGAGAGCAGCGGTGCCAGTACCAGCAGGGCAAGAATAACCAGAATAGAGTGGATCACCGCCGAGATAGGGGAAGTTGCCCCGGCACGGACGTTAGCGGCAGAACGCGCGATGGCAGCTGTAGCGGTAATACCACCAAAGAACGGGGCGATGATATTCCCCAGTCCCTGTCCAACCAGTTCGCTGTTCGCTTTGTGTTTCGTTCCGGTCATACCATCCAGTACCACGGCGCAGAGCAGAGATTCGATTGCGCCGAGCATTGCCATTGAGAATGCCGCAGGCAGCAGTGTGCGAATAGAATCCCAGGTTAGCGTGAATTCTGAATCAGGTAGATCCCACGGCAGCACCAGTTGTGGCAGCAATTGCGGAATACCGTTACCCTGAGAACCATCGGCCAGAACGTAGTGGAATTGCGAACCGATGGTAGCAACATGTCCGCCGAGCAGGTTAACAATCCCCATCACCGCGCAACCAGCCAGCAAGGCCGGAAGGTGACCAGGCAAACGAATGCCCAGACGCGGCCAGAAAACCAGAATGCCAAGCGTCACAATGCCAATGGCAGCATCACCCACATTAATGGTCGGCAACGCCATAAATAATGCGCCGACTTTTTGTAGATAATGCTCCGGGACATGGGCCATTTGCAGACCGAGAAAATCTTTAATCTGCATGGTACCGATGGTGATCCCGATACCCGAGGTGAAACCTAAGGTCACGGAAACCGGAATATATTCAATCAAGCGTCCAAAACGTGCCAGCCCCATCAGGATCAAAAAGACACCTGACATGAGTGTCGCGACCAGCAGTCCTGCCAGTCCAAACTGTTGCGAAACGGGATAGAGAATTACCACAAATGCCGCAGTCGGACCGGAAACGCTAAAGCGTGACCCACCCGTCAGAGCAATGACAATCCCCGCAACAGCTGCGGTATATAAACCGTACTGGGGTGCCACACCACTACCAATAGCCAACGCCATCGCCAGCGGGATAGCAATAATCCCGACGGTTATCCCGGCAATCAGGTCACGGGTAAACCGTGCGGCAGTATATTTTTCTTTCCAGCAAGCGTCGATCAGAGCGCGGAAAGGCATCACATGTGAGGAAAATATTTTGTTCACAATAATGTTTCATCCGTGAGCGCATCATCTGTCAACTAAATGGCAGGTGAAGGAGGCATAGGTCATACAAATGGATATTACAGACAAAAAAACCCGCCGCAGCGGGTCTTTGAGCCGGGTTCGATTAGTGTTCGAACATGGCGGAGATCGATTCTTCGTTGCTGATACGACGAATCGCTTCGGCCAGCATACCTGACAGGGTCAGAGTACGCACGTTCGGCAGTGATTTGATTTCATCGCTCAGCGGAATGGTATCGCAGACAACGACTTCATCAATTACAGAGTTACGCAGGTTGTTCGCCGCGTTGCCGGAGAAGATCGGGTGAGTCGCGTACGCAAATACACGTTTAGCACCACGTTCTTTCAGCGCTTCAGCAGCTTTACACAGCGTACCGCCAGTGTCGATCATATCATCGACCAGTACGCAGTCACGACCTGCAACGTCACCGATGATATGCATCACCTGGGAAACGTTCGCACGCGGACGACGTTTGTCGATGATTGCCATATCGGTATCGTTCAGCAGCTTAGCGATAGCGCGGGCACGCACAACGCCGCCGATGTCCGGAGAAACCACAATTGGGTTATCCAGATTCAGCTGCAGCATGTCTTCCAGCAGGATCGGGCTACCAAATACGTTATCAACCGGAACGTCGAAGAAACCCTGAATCTGTTCAGCGTGCAGATCCACTGTCAGCACACGGTCAACACCGACGCTGGAGAGGAAGTCTGCAACCACTTTCGCAGTGATTGGTACACGAGCGGAACGGACGCGACGGTCCTGGCGCGCATAGCCAAAGTAGGGGATAACAGCGGTGATACGACCTGCGGAAGCACGACGCAGGGCATCAACCATAACGACTAATTCCATCAGGTTGTCGTTAGTAGGGGCACAAGTGGACTGGATGATGAAAATATCACCACCGCGTACATTTTCGTTAATTTGTACGCTGACTTCGCCGTCGCTAAAGCGACCTACAGCGGCGTCGCCGAGTGAAGTGTACAGGCGGTTGGCAATACGTTGTGCTAGTTCCGGGGTGGCGTTACCAGCAAAAAGCTTCATATCAGGCACGAGAAGAACCTCAGGCATGCGTCCATTGGTGGAAAGAATCTGCCGAAAACTGTGCGGGCCAGGCATGATTCTTTCCAGGCGGTGTATTAAAGAGCGCGATGCAACGTCTGGAACAAGGTGACGTTGTCACCGAAACTCAGCTTGCCCGGCTTAAAGCATGGCTCTGTGCAATGGGGAAAGATTAACGCCTTTCGCCACAAAGCCATTGAGCCATTCCGGGGCTTGCTCTAGCACCTGGCGGGCTTCAGACTCTGTATCAAATTCAGCAAAGACACAGGCCCCTGTCCCAGTCAGGCGCGACGGGGCGTATTCTAACAGCCAGGAAAGCACCGCATCAACCTCGCGAAAACGTTTTCTTGCGATAACCTCGCAATCATTGCTGAATTCACATTTTAGCAACGTTTCTATTGACCTTTTTGGCGTATTGCGCGGGAGTTCAGGATCTTTAAAAATCACCGGTGTCGGAATACTTACACCAGGGTGCACCACCAGGTACCACTTCTCTGGCGGATCCACCGGCGTTAGTATTTCACCAACGCCTTCGGCAAACGCGGCATGACCCCGAACAAAGACAGGAACATCTGCGCCCAGCGTCAGCCCCATTTCCGCCAGCTCATCAATGCTTAGCCCGCATTGCCAGAGATGGTTTAATGCCACCAGCACCGTCGCGGCATTGGATGAACCACCACCCAGACCGCCGCCCATCGGCAAAAGCTTGTCAATACTGATTTCTGCACCGCTTCCCGTAGGAAGACGCCCGCTGGCGGCTGCTGTTTTCATCAGCAACCGTGCTGCGCGAACGATCAGGTTATCTTCATGTTCCACGCCTTCAACGGGTGTTAACAGACGAATATCCCCATCGTCACGAAGCTCAATGCTGATGGTGTCGCCGTAATCCAGGAACTGAAACAGCGTTTGCAGCGTGTGGTAACCGTCCGCACGCTGACCGGTAATGTATAAAAACAGATTAAGTTTTGCCGGAGAGGGCCACTGTGTCCGCATTATTTCACTATCCAGTTATCCATTTTTAACTTGATGCGCTGACCACCATCGGTGAGTTCCATATTGGCTGGCATCGCAGGTTGCGTTTTGGTGTCATAACCACCGTAAACAACTTTCCAGTTTTTGCCGTTTTGGCTGTAGGTGATTTCGCTGAGGCGATATTGATCGTCCAGTTTGTAGTCGGTTGCATCACCCGGTAAACCTAAAATCCACTGACGCAAACTGTTGAGCGGAATCGGCATTCCGGTCAATTTGCCAATCATCTCTTCGGCGTCATCGGCGGTGTAACGCTGCCCTTTATTGTCGACTAACTGCACGTTACCCGGCTGAGCATTCAGCTCCAGTTCGGTGCTGCCCAATGGGTTAGTCAGTAGCAGACGATAGCGATCCTGGCCGGTTTGTTGCCAGAAAAAGCGGGCGTAGACTTTTTGTTGATCAGAAATATAAGCGAATGCACCGCGAGTCTGATACTGATTAAGATTACGCACGTCTTGCTGATGCTGACGCCATTGTGGCGAATCCGGGCTTTTGCCAGGACCTTTCGGCGTGGTAACGGAACAGGCAGTAAGCACGAGAGCAGCCAGTGGTAGCAGACGGATAAGACGAAAATCGGGCAGGGGCATAATGATGACAAGTCCTTGAGATACGTTGCAGTTATAACCCTTAATGCTAGCGTTACCGTCCGCTATCGTCTATGTTCAAGTTGTCTTAATTGCCAGAATCTAACGGCTTTCGGCAATTACTCCAAAAGGGGGCTCTCTCTTTTATTGATCTCGCGCATCCTGTATGATGCGAGCAGACTAACCCTATCAACGTTGGTATTATTTCCCGCAGACATGACCCTTTTAGCACTCGGTATCAACCATAAAACGGCACCTGTATCGCTGCGAGAACGTGTATCGTTTTCGCCGGATAAGCTCGATCAGGCGCTTGACAGCCTGCTTGCGCAGCCGATGGTGCAGGGCGGCGTGGTGCTGTCGACGTGCAATCGCACGGAACTTTATCTTAGCGTTGAAGAGCAGGATAACCTGCAAGAGGCGTTAATCCGCTGGCTTTGCGATTACCATAATCTCAATGAAGACGATCTGCGTAAAAGCCTCTACTGGCATCAGGATAACGATGCAGTTAGCCATTTAATGCGTGTTGCCAGCGGCCTGGATTCACTGGTTCTGGGGGAACCGCAGATCCTTGGTCAGGTTAAAAAGGCGTTTGCCGATTCGCAAAAAGGCCATATGAAGGCCAGCGAACTGGAACGCATGTTCCAGAAATCTTTCTCTGTCGCAAAACGTGTTCGCACTGAAACCGATATCGGTGCCAGCGCTGTGTCTGTCGCTTTTGCGGCTTGTACGCTGGCGCGGCAGATCTTTGAATCGCTCTCTACGGTGACGGTACTGCTGGTTGGCGCGGGTGAGACTATCGAGCTGGTGGCGCGTCATCTACGTGAACACAAAGTACAGAAGATGATTATCGCCAACCGTACTCGCGAACGCGCCCAAATTCTGGCAGATGAAGTCGGCGCAGAAGTGATTGCCTTGAGCGATATTGACGAACGTCTGCGCGAAGCCGATATCATCATTAGTTCTACCGCCAGTCCGTTGCCGATTATCGGTAAAGGCATGGTGGAGCGCGCATTAAAAAGCCGTCGCAACCAACCGATGCTGTTGGTAGATATTGCCGTTCCGCGCGATGTTGAGCCGGAAGTTGGCAAACTGGCGAATGCTTACCTTTATAGTGTTGACGATCTACAAAGCATTATTTCGCACAACCTGGCGCAACGTAAAGCTGCCGCAGTTGAGGCGGAGACTATCGTCGCTCAGGAAACCAGCGAATTTATGGCCTGGCTGCGTGCACAAAGTGCCAGCGAAACCATTCGCGAGTATCGCAGCCAGGCAGAGCAAGTTCGCGATGAGTTAACCGCCAAAGCGTTAGCAGCCCTTGAGCAGGGCGGCGACGCGCAAGCCATTATGCAGGATCTGGCATGGAAACTGACTAACCGCCTGATCCATGCGCCAACGAAATCACTTCAACAGGCTGCCCGTGACGGGGATAACGAACGCCTGAATATTCTGCGCGACAGCCTCGGGCTGGAGTAGCAGTACATCATTTTCTTTTTTTACAGGGTGCATTTACGCCTATGAAGCCTTCTATCGTTGCCAAACTGGAAGCCCTGCATGAACGCCATGAAGAAGTTCAGGCATTGCTGGGTGACGCGCAAACTATCGCCGACCAGGAACGTTTTCGCGCATTATCACGCGAATATGCGCAGTTAAGTGATGTTTCGCGCTGTTTTACCGACTGGCAACAGGTTCAGGAAGATATCGAAACCGCACAGATGATGCTCGACGATCCTGAAATGCGTGAGATGGCGCAGGATGAACTGCGCGAAGCTAAAGAAAAAAGCGAGCAACTGGAACAGCAATTACAGGTTCTGTTACTACCAAAAGATCCTGATGACGAACGTAACGCCTTCCTCGAAGTCCGTGCCGGAACCGGCGGCGACGAAGCGGCGCTCTTCGCTGGCGATCTGTTCCGTATGTACAGCCGTTACGCCGAAGCCCGCCGCTGGCGTGTAGAAATCATGAGCGCCAGCGAGGGTGAACATGGTGGCTATAAAGAGATCATCGCCAAAATTAGCGGTGATGGTGTATATGGTCGTTTGAAATTCGAATCTGGCGGTCATCGCGTGCAGCGTGTGCCTGCTACGGAATCGCAGGGTCGAATTCATACTTCTGCTTGTACCGTTGCGGTAATGCCAGAACTGCCTGACGCAGAACTGCCGGACATCAACCCAGCAGATTTGCGCATTGATACTTTCCGCTCGTCAGGGGCGGGTGGTCAGCACGTTAACACCACCGATTCGGCAATTCGTATTACTCACTTGCCGACCGGGATTGTTGTTGAATGTCAGGACGAACGTTCACAACATAAAAACAAAGCTAAAGCACTTTCTGTACTTGGTGCTCGCATCCACGCTGCAGAAATGGCAAAACGGCAACAGGCCGAAGCGTCTACCCGTCGTAACCTGCTGGGGAGTGGCGATCGCAGCGACCGTAACCGTACTTACAATTTCCCGCAGGGGCGCGTTACCGATCACCGCATCAACCTGACGCTCTACCGTCTGGATGAAGTGATGGAAGGTAAGCTGGATATGCTGATTGAACCGATTATCCAGGAACATCAGGCCGACCAACTGGCGGCGTTGTCCGAGCAGGAATAATGGAATATCAACACTGGTTACGTGAAGCAATAAGCCAACTTCAGGCGAGCGAAAGCCCGCGGCGTGATGCTGAAATCCTGCTGGAGCATGTTACCGGCAAAGGGCGTACTTTTATTCTCGCCTTTGGTGAAACGCAACTGACTGACGAACAATGTCAGCAACTTGATGCGCTACTGACGCGTCGTCGCGATGGTGAACCTATTGCTCATTTAACCGGGGTGCGAGAATTCTGGTCGCTGCCGTTATTTGTTTCGCCAGTGACCTTAATTCCGCGCCCGGATACGGAGTGTCTGGTGGAGCAGGCACTGGCGCGGTTGCCTGAACAACCTTGCCGTATTCTCGATCTCGGGACGGGTACCGGGGCGATTGCGCTGGCGCTGGCTAGCGAGCGCCCGGACTGCGAAATTACCGCTGTAGATCGCATGCCCGATGCTGTCGAGCTGGCACAACGTAATGCCCAGCACCTGGCGATCAAAAATATCCATATTTTGCAAAGCGATTGGTTTAACGCGCTAGCCGGGCAGCAGTTTGCGATGATTGTCAGTAATCCGCCGTATATTGACGAGCAGGACCCACATCTTCAACAAGGCGATGTCCGCTTTGAGCCGCTCACTGCGCTGGTTGCGGCAGACAGTGGAATGGCAGACATCGTGCATATCATCGAACAGTCGCGTAACGCGCTGGTATCCGGCGGCTTTCTGCTTCTGGAACATGGCTGGCAGCAGGGCGAAGCGGTGCGACAGGCATTTATCCACGCGGGATATCATGACGTCGAAACCTGTCGGGACTATGGTGATAACGAGCGCGTAACGCTCGGCCGCTATTATCAATGACAAGTTTTTCTACACTGCTTAGCGTTCATCTCATTAGCATTGCGCTTTCTGTAGGGCTATTAACCTTACGTTTCTGGCTACGTTATCAGAAGCATCCACAGGCATTTGCTCGTTGGACGCGCATTGTGCCGCCGGTTGTCGATACGGTGTTATTGTTAAGCGGCATTGCGTTGATGGCTAAAGCGCACATCCTGCCATTTTCCGGGCAGGCACAGTGGCTGACTGAAAAGCTGTTTGGAGTTATCATTTATATCGTTTTGGGTTTTATTGCACTCGATTATCGTCGTATGCACAGTCAGCAGGCGCGCATTATTGCCTTCCCGCTGGCGTTGGTGGTGCTGTACATCATCATTAAACTCGCCACCACAAAAGTACCGTTACTGGGGTAAGTCATGAGATCGTTAGCTGATTTCGAATTTAATAAAGCGCCATTGTGCGAAGGCATGATCCTGGCTTGCGAAGCAATCCGCCGCGATTTTCCCTCGCAAGATGTTTACGACGAACTGGAGCGTCTCGTTAGTCTGGCGAAGGAAGAAATCAGCCAGCTTCTGCCTTTAGAAGAGCAGCTGGAAAAACTGATCGCGCTGTTTTACGGCGACTGGGGATTTAAAGCCTCACGCGGCGTTTATCGTCTTTCCGATGCATTATGGCTGGACCAGGTGTTAAAGAATCGACAGGGCAGTGCCGTATCATTAGGTGCCGTTTTATTATGGGTCGCGAATCGTCTCGATTTGCCGCTGCTGCCGGTGATTTTCCCTACGCAGCTGATACTGCGCATTGAATGTCCGGATGGCGAAATTTGGCTGATTAATCCTTTTAACGGTGAATCGTTAAGCGAACATATGCTGGACGTATGGTTAAAGGGAAATATCAGCCCGTCGGCGGAACTGTTTTATGAAGACCTTGATGAAGCTGATAACATTGAGGTAATCCGCAAATTGCTGGATACACTCAAAGCTTCGTTGATGGAAGAAAATCAGATGGAGCTGGCGCTACGTACCAGCGAAGCATTATTACAATTCAACCCGGAAGATCCCTATGAAATTCGCGATCGCGGGTTGATTTATGCGCAACTGGATTGCGAACACGTTGCGTTGAACGATTTAAGTTATTTCGTTGAACAGTGTCCGGAAGACCCGATCAGCGAAATGATCCGTGCGCAAATAAATAACATCGCGCATAAACATATTGTGCTGCATTAATTAATCGACATTTTACTCAAGATTAAGGCGATCCTATGAAACAAAAAGTGGTTAGCATTGGCGACATCAACGTAGCAAATGATCTGCCGTTCGTGCTGTTTGGCGGTATGAACGTGCTGGAATCTCGCGATCTGGCGATGCGCATTTGCGAGCACTACGTAACCGTGACCCAGAAACTGGGTATCCCTTACGTGTTCAAAGCCTCTTTTGACAAAGCCAACCGCTCCTCCATCCACTCTTATCGTGGACCAGGTCTGGAAGAAGGGATGAAAATCTTCCAGGAACTGAAACAGACATTTGGCGTAAAAATTATCACTGACGTTCACGAGCCAAGCCAGGCACAGCCCGTTGCTGATGTCGTGGATGTGATTCAGTTGCCAGCGTTTCTTGCTCGCCAGACTGACCTGGTGGAGGCAATGGCGAAAACCGGTGCGGTAATTAACGTCAAGAAACCACAGTTCGTCAGCCCAGGCCAAATGGGTAATATCGTTGATAAATTCAAAGAAGGCGGCAACGATAAAGTGATTCTTTGTGACCGTGGCGCTAACTTCGGTTACGACAATCTGGTCGTTGATATGCTGGGCTTCAGTATAATGAAGAAAGTCTCTGGTAACTCGCCGGTGATTTTCGACGTTACCCACGCACTGCAATGCCGCGATCCGTTTGGTGCAGCTTCTGGTGGTCGTCGTGCTCAGGTGGCTGAGCTGGCACGGGCCGGTATGGCGGTAGGTCTGGCTGGGCTGTTTATTGAAGCGCATCCGGATCCGGAACATGCGAAATGTGATGGTCCATCCGCGCTGCCGCTGGCTAAACTGGAACCGTTCCTCAAGCAGATGAAAGCGATTGATGATCTGGTGAAAGGTTTCGAAGAACTGGATACCAGCAAGTAATCTTTTTTTGTTTGAAAACAAAAGCCTTAGCGTTATGGGTCAGTCCATTCTGCGTTAAGGCTTTTTTCATGGGGCCGGATACAAAAAAGGCCGCAGGCTGTTACCCCTGCGGCCGGTTTCGGGCGCATATTGCCATCACGGCAGCCTGACGCCCGTTTTCACCTTACTTCCGGTTACGCCACCAGCTGACAATCGCTGCGGTAATAATTCCCGCCAGGATCGGTGCTGCCAGGTCGTGCCAGAATGTCATGGCAAACTGCGCGAGCGTCATATAGCCGCCTTGTTGTAATGACAACATTTTGCGGCTATTCTTGAAGTGTCTGGTTTCAAGATTAGCCCCCGTTCTGTTGTCAGGTTGTACCTCTCAACGTGCGGGGGTTTTCTCTTTCCAGCAACCAATGCCACCAGGGATAGAGCCCCCGCAACATTGCGCCTCACCGGATAACTCCGGCTTGGTGTGGATACTACGTCTCAATTCATCTTCACTTCATCCCTGAAATGTTTGCAATGAAGAGTGCATTCCGGTTTTTCAACAGTTGTTACAGTCGTTTCATGAGTGCTCTGGATGATGCTTCCAGCTCGGGTTGCCAATATTTACTTGCAGAAGAGATAAAGACAAAAAGGGCCGCAGGCTGTTACCCCTGCGGCCGGTTTCGGGCGCATATTGCCATCACGGCAGCCTGACGCCCGTTTTCACCTTACTTCCGGTTACGCCACCAGCTGACAATCGCTGCGGTAATAATTCCCGCCAGGATCGGTGCTGCCAGGTCGTGCCAGAATGTCATGGCAAACTGCGCGAGCGTCATATAGCCGCCTTGTTGTAATGACAACATTTTGCGGCTATTCTTGAATTGTTGATGGTTCAAGATTAGCCCCCGTTCTGTTGTCAGGTTTTACCTCTCAACGTGCGGGGGTTTTCTCTTTCCAGCAACCAATGCCACCAGGGATAAAGCCCCCGCAACATTGCGCCTCACCGGATAACGCCGGCTTGGTGTGGATATTACGTCTCAATTCATCTTCACTTCATCCCTGAAATGTTTGCAATAATGAGTACATTCCGGCTTTTCAACAGCTGTTGCAGTGGTTTCGTGCAGGTTGTGGTACAGGCTCGCAATTCTGATTAACGACCTGTTCAGGTAGTATGAAGAAATACAATAAGCAGGAATTTATATTATCTCCCCCGATTTCTGTCATCGGAGGAGATATAACTGTCAGGCAAATATCGTCATCAAATAGGCGGCAAACAGTGCCAGATGCGCTGCGCCATTGAGCACGTTAGTACGTCCGGTGGAGAAGGAGATATGGCACAGCACTAAAGAGGCCACCATCACCACCATTTCTGGCGCACCAAGTGCAAACTGCAATTCGTTACCCGTCATAAAGGCAATTAGCGTGACGACAGGTACGGTAAGCGAAATGGTTGCTAACACTGAACCAAAGAACAGATTCATCGCGCGCTGGACCTGGTTGTTCAACACTGCTTTTAACGCACCTAAACCTTCCGGCGACAGAATCAACAGAGCCACCAGGAAGCCAGTAAAGGCGACAGGGGCATTCATGCTGTTGAGCAATGTCTCCAGCGGGCTGGCGTTCATTTTGGTGACTGCAATAACGGCAATCAGATGGACAATCAACCAGATAGCATGCCACAGGCTGCTATGGGCAGACGGTTTACCGTGGTGCGGGTCGTCATCATCACTGTCATCTTCGTGCTCGTAGACAAATAAACTTTGATGCGTTTTGGTCTGGATCAGCAAAAATACGCCATACATTGCCGCAGAAATTAATGCTACCAGTAACGCCTGACCGGTTGAAAAATTCGCCACAGGCAGAGCCATTGGAAATACCAGTACGATTATCGCCAGGGGGAACAGCGCAATTAAATACTGCTTGATACCAAACAGATTCATATATTGGGTGGCAAACTTGCGTCCGCCCAACAATAATGAAAAGCCAACTAGCCCACCGGTAACAATCATAATGATTGAATAGAGCGTATCACGCATTAGCGTTGGCGCGGCGTCGCCGGTTGCCATTAAAGCTGAAATCAAACTGACTTCAAGAATAACCACTGAAAGGCTAAGAATAAGCGAACCGTAAGGTTCTCCCAGGCGATGGGCTAATACGTCCGCATGACGGACAACACTAAAGGCGCTACTTAAAATACCAATAAGAGCAAGAAGGTTGATGGCAATGACCACTGGTAGTGTCTGGCTGCTTCCCCACAGGAACAGCACTACCAGCGCCAGAACCGGGAAAATAAGCGAAGTCTCCTTGTGGCGGGTTTTTACCGCCTCTTGAGCATTTGACATTATGGTTATCCCTTTGCAGATGAATTTATCGAAAATGTAAAAAATAGGTAGGAAAAATAACAGAAAGTGTCTGGATATCGGTAACATTTTACGAATTTTTACCCCGCTGTCGATTTTTTACTCATCGGGCCATAAAAATAAGCAATGCGTTTAGACAATGTTTGTTTTAGCGTTTCTTAAGAAGAGTCTGACATGAAAATTCTTATGTTTTGGCAAGAGTGGATATTGTTGACCACACTTAATGTTCAACTTTGTAAAAGGAGTCAACGATGCCGTATAAAACGAAAAGCGATCTGCCGGAAAGCGTAAAGCACGTGCTACCGTCTCATGCTCAGGATATCTATAAAGAAGCGTTCAACAGCGCATGGGATCAATATAAAGATAAAGAAGATCGGCGTGATGACGCCAGTCGCGAAGAAACCGCGCATAAAGTGGCCTGGGCTGCTGTGAAGCATGAATATGCCAAAGGGGATGATGATAAATGGCATAAAAAATCGTAAAACTGGTAGCTTAGTTAAAGCTATTCGTGCGGTGTTGCCTTGCAAGTGGTCCGTGGATTGCATATTGTCCCGTTAATGGTTTCAAAATGAGCAGTAAAAATGTCCGGAAGACACCAAAAAGTTGTCGCAGGGAAGTATGCAGTGGCGGAGGTGTAAGGTGATAACGCGTGATTTCTTGATGAATGCCGATTGTAAAACGGCATTTGGTGCCATTGAAGAATCACTCTTATGGTCAGCAGAGCAACGGGCGGCTTCGCTGGCGGCGACGCTGGCTTGTCGACCTGATGAGGGACCGGTGTGGATCTTCGGTTATGGATCGTTGATGTGGAATCCAGCACTGGAGTTTACCGAGTCGTGCACCGGTACACTGGTTGGATGGCATCGCGCGTTTTGCCTGCGCCTGACCGCCGGGCGCGGGACTGCGCACCAGCCGGGACGGATGCTTGCACTGAAAGAGGGCGGACGCACCACAGGCGTCGCCTATCGACTGCCAGAAGAGACGCTGGAGCAGGAACTAACACTGTTGTGGAAGCGCGAGATGATTACCGGCTGTTATCTGCCAACCTGGTGTCAGCTTGATCTTGATGATGGACGCACAGTAAACGCCATTGTGTTTATTATGGACCCGCGACATCCAGAATATGAATCAGACACTCGCGCTCAGGTCATCGCGCCGTTGATTGCGGCGGCGAGCGGTCCACTGGGAACCAACGCACAATACCTGTTTTCACTGGAACAGGAGCTTATCAAACTGGGAATGCAGGACGATGGGCTGAATGATTTGCTGGTATCGGTAAAAAAACTGCTGGCGGAGAATTATCCGGATGGTGTGTTACGGCCGGGATTCGCCTGAGTAAACTTCCCTCTAGTGGGGCGTCAGACGCCCCCTCAAACATTAAAATGTGAGCACTTTATCGGCTGACAGCGTCCATTGCGCCAGTTCCACAAGAGTACCGATTTCCACCCCATCAATCAGAGGAAGTGTACTAATCCCGCGCCCGTCGGTACAGGTTTTGCACAATTTCACCGGTACATTCTGAGCGGTAAGGATCTCCAGCATTTGCTGAATGTTGTAGCCTTCCCCTGGTTTTTGCCCGCGCAACCCGGCTGTGACCGCATCAGACATCAGGAACAGACGCAGATCCAGATTGTTCTCCTGCTCTCGTAACGCAATGGCCAGCCGCAAGCTGTTAAACAAGGATTCGCTCCCGTAAGGTGCGCCATTGGCAACGATCACGATTTTTTGCATTATTTACTCCTGTATTCAGGGAATTAGACACTGATCTTCTATCTTACTGCTTCTGCAGCGTCTGACCAATCGGTCACATTTTTAAGGATTTTCCTGAAAGCGCGAGAAAATACGACAAAAGTTGCCAGTAATCGTTATTCTTTAAGGCTATGGTTTTTCATTTTTTACCGGAAGTTACCGACGTTTTGAGCCGTTTCGTTCCTCGCATTATTCCGTTTTATTTACTCTTGCTGGCGGCAGGCGGTACAGCTAACGCACAATCTACCTTCGAGCAAAAAGCGGCAAATCCCTTTGATAATAACAATGATGGTCTGCCGGATTTAGGCATGGCTCCCGAAAATCATGATGGGGAAAAACACTTTGCTGAAATTGTGAAAGATTTCGGCGAAACCAGTATGAATGATAACGGGCTGGATACTGGCGAGCAGGCAAAAGCTTTCGCATTGGGAAAAGTCCGCGACGCGCTTAGTCAACAGGTTAATCAGCACGTAGAGTCCTGGCTATCACCGTGGGGAAATGCCAGTGTTGACGTCAAAGTGGATAACGAAGGACATCTCACAGGCAGTCGCGGAAGCTGGTTTGTGCCGTTACAGGATAATGATCGTTATCTCACCTGGAGCCAGCTGGGTCTTACTCAGCAGGATGATGGGCTGGTGAGCAATCTTGGAGTTGGGCAACGCTGGGCGCGCGGCAACTGGCTGGTGGGGTATAACACCTTTTATGACAACTTGCTGGACGAAAATCTTCAGCGAGCAGGCCTTGGCGCCGAAGCGTGGGGCGAATATTTGCGGCTATCAGCAAACTATTATCAGCCGTTTGCTACATGGCATGAACAGACAGCCATACAAGAACAAAGGATGGCGCGCGGGTACGATCTGACGGCCCGGATGCGCATGCCGTTCTATCAACACCTCAATACCAGCGTCAGCGTAGAACAGTATTTTGGTGATCGCGTTGATTTATTTAACTCTGGTACGGGTTATCACAATCCCGTCGCATTGAGTCTGGGATTAAATTACACCCCTGTGCCCTTAGTCACGGTGACGGCCCAGCATAAACAGGGTGAAAGCGGCGAGAATCAAAATAACCTCGGGCTGAATCTTAACTACCGTTTTGGTGTACCACTCAAAAAACAACTTTCTGCGGGCGAGGTTGCCGAAAGTCAGTCGTTACGTGGTAGTCGCTATGATAATCCGCAGCGAAATAATCTACCGACTCTTGAGTACCGACAGCGAAAAACGTTAACGGTGTTTCTGGCGACACCGCCGTGGGATCTAAAACCTGGCGAAACAGTGCCGCTGAAATTACAAATCCGCAGTCGTTATGGTATTCGGCAACTGATTTGGCAGGGCGATACGCAGATATTAAGTTTGACGCCGGGCGCACAAGCCAACAGCGCGGAGGGCTGGACGCTGATCATGCCTGACTGGCAAAACGGGGAAGGGGCAAGCAATCACTGGCGATTGTCGGTGGTGGTGGAAGATAACCAGGGGCAGCGTGTCTCCTCCAATGAGATCACGCTAACGCTTGTCGAACCGTTCGACGCATTGTCAAACGACGAACTGCGCTGGGAACCGTAATCAGAAAATGCGCTCCTGATGCACCCATACTGCTGCTTCCACGCGAGACTTGAGCTTCATTTTCTTCAGCATGTGCTTGACGTGCACTTTTACTGTGCTTTCGGTGATGTCCAGGCGGCGGGCAATCATCTTGTTCGGCAAACCCTGGGCAATCAGCTTGAGAATATCGCGCTCGCGTGGAGTTAACTGGTTAACATCGCGTTCAGTAGTGGCACGGTTAGCGCGCAAGCTGGCGGCCAGAACAGGCGTTAATGCTTCGCTTAATACCATTTCGCCAGCAGCAGCCTGATGCAATGCTTTCAGCAGATCTTCCGGTTCCATATCTTTTAACAGATAGCCATCCGCGCCGCGTTTCAGTGCGGTGACCACATCTTCTTCATGGTTAGAGACGCTGAATACCACAATGCGCCCGGAGAGGGACTTTTCGCGCAGTTTATCCAGCGTTTCCAGACCGTTCATGCCGGGCATATTGAGATCTAACAAGATCAAATCGGGATCAAGAGACTCCGCCAGTTCAATACCCTGTTCGCCATTACTCGCTTCGCCAACCACGGTGATATCTGGTGCCATACTGATAAGCTGTTTTACGCCAGTTCGCAGCATCGGGTGATCGTCAATCAGCAGGATAGTAGCCGGTTCCTGATTACTCATGGGTATCTCCTTGGACGTCTGTGAAAGTTTTTTCGGGAATAAAGGTGACCACCACTTCGGTGCCACCTGATTCACGACGGCGGACGCGGCAATCGCCCCGTAAACTTTGCGCACGGTCGCGCATTATTATCATGCCGTAGTGATTGCTGCGGATGGCATTTTCAGGCACGCCGCAGCCGTTATCCTGGACGGTCAGTTTGACCTGATTATCGTTTTGCGCCACTGTCACCACGACCTCACTCGCTTGCGAATGTTTGAGGGCGTTACTTAATGCCTCACGGGCAATTTGCAACAGATGGATTGCCTGATGCGAAGGCACCAGACGAGGCGGCAATTGATAATCCAGCTTCACCGGGAAGCCAAACCTGGCGCTGTACTCTTCGCAACTCGCCTCCAGCGCCGGACGTAATCCAGGCTCGGTGAGCTGCAAGCGGAATGTGGTGAGCAATTCACGCAACTGCGCCCAGGATGCATTCAGTTCGTTACGGATCTGACTTAACAGTTCGCGGCTGCTTTCTGGCAGCGCATCGCCCTGCATCTGTAAACAACTCACCTGCATCTTCATGCAAGAGAGAGATTGGGCAATAGAATCATGCAGTTCGCGCGCAATGGTGGCACGCTCTTCCATCACGATCAACTGTTGCTGACGTTCCTGATGGCGATCCAGCGCCAGCGTGGCGGTGAGTTGTTCAACCAGGGTATCCACCAGTTGCTGTTGATCATGACTAAGATGACGCCCCTGCGGCAGGGTTGCCAGTAAAATACCGTACTGCGTATGAGAGTCAGCCAGCCGCCACTTCAGGGTTGTGCCGCGATCGCCAACGGGGAGTACACCGCGCGGGCAGAGCTGACAGCCTTTATCATCGCAGGTCATATCTGGCTGGCAGGTAAACTCCTGATGATTCTCTTCATCATCAGTGTCATACACCCGCAGTTCGATATCACGTAGCAGGGTTAAATTCTGTAAGCCGTTGAGTACAGGTGACAGGCGTTCACACAGCGGGGCGCGGGAATGCAAACGGCGGTTGGCCTGCCATAAAAAAGAGAGGATCTGATTTTTATGTTCCAGCCCGGCGGTTTTCTCCTGAACCCGCTGCTCAAGTACGGCGTAACTTTCCGCCAGTTCTGCAGACATATTGTTCAATGCAGTTCCAAGCATAGCCATTTCGTTGCGCCCGCTGATGTTCGCGCGTTGGGTAAAATCGCGATGGCTGACGGCACTCGCCATTGCCAACAACTGCCGCCACGGTTGTAGCAGTCGCGCCCGCAACCAGATAATAGTGAACACCAGTAAAAGTGCCATAAATACCGCCATTACCCGATGGACCAGCACCACTGTCTCAATGCGCATTTCCGTGGTGCGGTCAAAACCAGATACCAGTTGATCAAGCCCGGCAACAAACTGGCTGACATCCGCTGACACCGTTTCGCGGTTTTGTGCACGCACCAGCGCAGGGATCAGTTCATCACGCCAGTAATCTTGTAAACCCTGTAGTTGCGCCAGTTGTCCGTCTCGTTCTGCTGCTCGAGTTAACTCGGCGCTAAATGCCGTTTGTTCCATCTCTTTAATTAAGGGCTTGTCTTTCTCGCTTAATGGCACTGCTGCCAACAGACGGTAACTTTGCATGCGCAGCGATCCCGCTTTGTTGATCGCATGGGCGCTGCCCTGAACGCCTTGTACCAGCCAGCCAGAAACCGCCATCCCCGCCAGTCCAATAGCAGTAGAAAGCAACACAATAAGCGCAACCTGATTAACCAGGGTGAGCGGAGAGAGACAACGTTTAAGCATGTAAACCTCTTCCTTCAGGCTTTAAATGAGCAATAACCTTAATGAATGTGACGATACATTCTGGAATGGCAGTATTCTCGGCTATTGGCTGAGGTATACCCATACCCGGAAAGAGTTACTCCTTATTTGCCGTGTGGTTAGTCGCTTTACATCGGTAAGGGTAGGGATTTTACAGCACCGTGAAAAATCTCATAATTTTTATGAAATCCCTGTACTCACTATGGGTAATGATAAATATCAATGATAGATAAAGTTATCTTATCGTTTGATTTACATCAAATTGCCTTTAGCTACAGACACTAAGGTGGCAGACATCGAAACGAGTATCAGAGGTGTCTATGAGTCACTCATCCGCCCCCGAAAGGGCTACTGGAGCTGTCATTACAGATTGGCGACCGGAAGATCCTGCGTTCTGGCAACAACGCGGTCAACGTATTGCCAGCCGCAACCTGTGGATTTCCGTTCCCTGTCTGCTGCTGGCGTTTTGCGTATGGATGTTATTCAGTGCTGTTGCGGTGAACTTACCGAAAGTCGGTTTTAATTTTACGACCGATCAGCTATTTATGTTGACGGCGCTGCCTTCGGTTTCTGGCGCGTTATTACGTGTTCCATACTCCTTTATGGTTCCTATCTTCGGTGGTCGTCGCTGGACGGCGTTCAGCACTGGTATTCTGATTATTCCTTGCGTCTGGCTGGGTTTTGCCGTGCAGGATACCTCCACGCCTTATAGCGTCTTCATCATCATCTCTCTGCTGTGCGGCTTTGCTGGCGCGAACTTCGCATCCAGTATGGCAAACATCAGCTTCTTCTTTCCGAAACAGAAGCAGGGTGGCGCGCTGGGTCTGAATGGTGGTCTGGGCAACATGGGCGTCAGCGTCATGCAGTTGGTTGCTCCGCTGGTGGTATCACTGTCGATTTTCGCAGTATTTGGTAGCCAGGGTGTCAAACAGCCGGATGGGACTGAGCTGTATCTGGCGAATGCGTCCTGGGTATGGGTGCCGTTCCTTGCCATCTTCACCATTGCGGCGTGGTTTGGCATGAACGATCTTGCTACCTCGAAAGCCTCCATCAAGGAGCAGTTGCCGGTACTCAAACGGGGTCATCTGTGGATTATGAGCCTGCTGTATCTGGCAACCTTCGGCTCCTTCATCGGCTTCTCCGCGGGCTTTGCGATGCTGTCAAAAACGCAGTTCCCGGATGTTCAGATTCTGCAATACGCTTTCTTCGGGCCGTTTATTGGTGCGCTGGCGCGTTCTGCAGGTGGTGCATTATCTGACCGTCTGGGCGGAACTCGTGTCACACTGGTGAACTTTATCCTGATGGCGATTTTCAGCGGCCTGCTGTTCCTGACCTTACCGACTGACGGACAGGGCGGAAGCTTCATGGCGTTCTTCGCAGTCTTCCTGGCGCTGTTCCTGACAGCTGGGCTGGGTAGTGGTTCCACTTTCCAGATGATTTCCGTGATCTTCCGTAAACTGACAATGGATCGCGTGAAAGCAGAAGGGGGTTCTGACGAACGTGCGATGCGTGAAGCGGCAACCGACACGGCGGCGGCGCTGGGTTTCATCTCTGCGATTGGCGCGATTGGTGGCTTCTTTATCCCGAAAGCGTTCGGTAGCTCGCTGGCATTAACGGGTTCGCCAGTCGGCGCAATGAAAGTATTTTTGATTTTCTATATCGCCTGCGTAGTGATTACCTGGGCGGTATATGGTCGGCATTCTAAAAAATAAATCTTAATATTTGATTATCCTTTGCGCGGCATGATGTCGCGCTTTTTTTATGCATCATTTAGTTACAACATACTAATGTTATATGGCTTATTTCGCCGGATTTCATTAAGAGCCATTAATATGTTACCCATGGGGAATACTCCTTAATACCCATCTGCATAAAATTCTTAATAGTTTAAATAACTACAGGTATAAAATGCCTTAATTTACAGTCTTTTATGCTGTAACTGTTAATTATCCTAAAGGGGTATCTTAGGAATTTACTTTATTTTTCATCCCCATCACTCTTGATCGTTATCAATTCCCACGCTGTTTCAGAGCGTTACCTTGCCCTTAAACATTAGCAATGTCGATTTATCAGAGGGCCGACAGGCTCCCACAGGAGAAAACCGATGAGTAAATTCCTGGACCGGTTTCGCTACTTCAAACAGAAGGGTGAAACCTTTGCCGATGGGCATGGCCAGCTTCTGAATACCAACCGTGACTGGGAGGATGGATATCGTCAGCGTTGGCAGCATGACAAAATCGTCCGCTCTACCCACGGGGTAAACTGCACCGGCTCCTGCAGCTGGAAAATCTACGTTAAAAACGGTCTGGTCACCTGGGAAACCCAGCAGACTGACTATCCGCGTACTCGCCCGGACCTGCCAAACCATGAACCTCGCGGCTGCCCGCGCGGTGCCAGCTACTCCTGGTATCTTTACAGCGCCAACCGTCTGAAATACCCGATGATGCGCAAACGCCTGATGAAAATGTGGCGTGAAGCGAAGGCGCTGCATAGCGATCCGGTTGAGGCATGGGCTTCTATCATTGAAGACGCCGATAAAGCGAAAAGCTTTAAGCAGGCGCGTGGACGCGGTGGTTTTGTTCGTTCTTCCTGGCAGGAAGTGAACGAACTGATCGCCGCATCTAACGTTTACACCATCAAAAACTACGGCCCGGACCGTGTCGCTGGCTTCTCGCCAATTCCGGCAATGTCGATGGTTTCTTACGCGTCGGGTGCGCGTTATCTCTCGCTGCTTGGCGGTACTTGCTTAAGCTTCTACGACTGGTACTGCGATCTGCCTCCTGCGTCTCCACAAACCTGGGGCGAGCAAACTGACGTACCGGAATCTGCTGACTGGTACAACTCCAGCTACATCATCGCCTGGGGGTCAAACGTGCCGCAGACGCGTACTCCGGATGCTCACTTCTTTACTGAAGTGCGTTACAAAGGCACCAAAACTGTTGCCGTCACACCGGACTATGCTGAAATCGCCAAACTGTGCGATCTGTGGCTGGCACCGAAACAGGGCACCGATGCGGCAATGGCGCTGGCGATGGGCCACGTAATGCTGCGTGAATTCCACCTCGACAACCCAAGCCAGTATTTCACCGACTATGTGCGTCGCTACACCGACATGCCGATGCTGGTGATGCTGGAAGAACGCGACGGTTACTACGCCGCAGGTCGTATGCTGCGCGCTGCTGATCTGGTTGATGCGCTGGGCCAGGAAAACAATCCGGAATGGAAAACTGTCGCCTTTAATACCAATGGAGAAATGGTTGCGCCGAACGGTTCTATTGGCTTCCGCTGGGGCGAGAAGGGCAAATGGAATCTTGAGCAGCGCGACGGCAAAACTGGCGAAGAAACCGAGCTGCAACTGAGCCTGCTGGGTAGCCAGGATGAGATCGCTGAGGTGGGCTTCCCATACTTTGGTGGCGACGGCACGGAACACTTCAACAAAGTGGAACTGGAAAACGTGCTGCTGCACAAGCTGCCGGTGAAACGCTTGCAACTGGCTGATGGCAGCACCGCACTGGTGACCACCGTTTATGATCTGACGCTGGCAAACTATGGTCTGGAGCGTGGCCTGAACGACGTTAACTGTGCAACCAGCTATGACGATGTGAAAGCTTACACCCCTGCGTGGGCCGAGCAGATTACCGGCGTTTCTCGCAGCCAGATTATTCGCATCGCCCGTGAATTTGCCGATAACGCTGATAAGACCCACGGTCGTTCAATGATCATCGTTGGTGCAGGTCTGAACCACTGGTATCACCTTGATATGAACTATCGCGGTCTGATCAACATGCTGATTTTCTGCGGCTGCGTCGGTCAGAGCGGTGGTGGCTGGGCGCACTATGTAGGTCAGGAAAAACTGCGTCCGCAAACCGGCTGGCAGCCGCTGGCGTTTGCTCTTGACTGGCAGCGTCCGGCGCGTCACATGAACAGCACCTCTTATTTCTATAACCACTCCAGCCAGTGGCGTTATGAAACCGTGACCGCAGAAGAGTTGTTGTCGCCGATGGCGGATAAATCCCGTTATACCGGACATCTGATCGACTTTAACGTCCGTGCAGAACGTATGGGCTGGCTGCCGTCTGCGCCGCAGTTAGGCACTAACCCGCTAACTATCGCTCGCGAAGCGGAAAAAGCGGGCATGAATCCGGTGGATTACACCGTGAAATCCCTGAAAGAGGGTTCTATCCGTTTTGCGGCAGAACAACCAGAAAACGGTAAAAACCACCCGCGTAACCTGTTCATCTGGCGTTCTAACCTGCTCGGTTCTTCCGGTAAAGGTCATGAGTTTATGCTCAAGTACCTGCTGGGGACGGAGCACGGTATCCAGGGTAAAGACCTGGGTCAGCAGGGCGGCGTGAAGCCGGAAGAAGTGGACTGGCAGGACAACGGTCTGGAAGGCAAGCTGGATCTGGTGGTGACGCTGGACTTCCGTCTGTCGAGCACCTGTCTCTATTCCGACATCATTTTGCCGACGGCGACCTGGTACGAAAAAGACGACATGAATACTTCGGATATGCATCCGTTTATTCACCCGCTGTCTGCTGCGGTCGATCCGGCCTGGGAAGCGAAAAGCGACTGGGAAATCTACAAAGCCATCGCGAAGAAATTCTCCGAAGTGTGCGTTGGTCATCTGGGCAAAGAAACCGACATCGTTACGCTGCCGATCCAGCACGACTCTGCCGCTGAACTGGCGCAGCCGCTGGATGTGAAAGACTGGAAAAAAGGCGAATGCGACCTGATCCCAGGTAAAACTGCACCGCACATTATGGTCGTAGAGCGCGATTATCCGGCAACTTACGAACGCTTTACCTCTATCGGTCCGCTGATGGAGAAAATCGGTAACGGCGGTAAAGGGATTGCCTGGAACACCCAGAGCGAGATGGATCTGCTGCGTAAGCTCAACTACACCAAAGCGGAAGGTCCGGCAAAAGGCCAGCCGATGCTGAACACCGCAATTGATGCGGCAGAGATGATCCTGACGCTGGCACCGGAAACCAATGGTCAGGTAGCCGTGAAAGCCTGGGCTGCCCTGAGCGAGTTTACCGGTCGTGACCATACGCATCTGGCGCTGAATAAAGAAGACGAGAAGATCCGCTTCCGCGATATCCAGGCACAGCCGCGCAAAATCATCTCCAGCCCGACCTGGTCTGGCCTTGAAGATGAACACGTTTCTTACAACGCCGGTTACACCAACGTTCACGAGCTGATCCCGTGGCGTACGCTCTCTGGCCGTCAGCAGCTGTATCAGGATCATCAGTGGATGCGTGATTTCGGTGAAAGCCTGCTGGTTTATCGTCCGCCGATCGATACCCGTTCGGTGAAAGAAGTGATGGGTCAGAAATCTAACGGTAATCCGGAAAAAGCGCTCAACTTCCTGACACCGCACCAGAAATGGGGTATCCACTCCACCTACAGCGACAACCTGCTGATGCTGACTTTAGGTCGCGGTGGTCCGGTGGTTTGGTTGAGTGAAGCCGATGCCAAAGAGCTGGGTATCGCCGATAACGACTGGATTGAAGTCTTCAACAGCAACGGTGCACTGACTGCTCGTGCGGTTGTCAGCCAGCGTGTTCCGGCAGGGATGACCATGATGTACCACGCGCAGGAACGTATCGTTAACCTGCCTGGTTCAGAAATCACCAGTCAGCGCGGCGGTATTCATAACTCGGTCACCCGTATCACGCCGAAACCGACGCATATGATCGGCGGCTATGCCCATCTGGCATACGGCTTTAACTACTACGGCACTGTAGGTTCTAACCGCGATGAATTTGTTGTAGTGCGTAAGATGAAGAACATTGACTGGTTAGATGGCGAAGGCAATGACCAGGTACAGGAGAGCGTAAAATGAAAATTCGTTCACAAGTCGGCATGGTGCTGAATCTGGATAAGTGCATCGGTTGCCACACCTGTTCAGTGACCTGTAAAAACGTCTGGACCAGCCGTGAAGGCGTGGAATACGCGTGGTTCAACAACGTGGAAACCAAGCCGGGCCAGGGCTTCCCGACCGACTGGGAAAACCAGGAAAAATACAAAGGCGGCTGGATCCGAAAAATCAACGGCAAACTTCAGCCGCGTATGGGTAACCGCGCCATGCTGCTGGGTAAAATTTTCGCTAACCCGCATCTGCCGGGGATCGACGATTATTACGAGCCGTTCGATTTTGACTATCAGAACCTGCATACCGCGCCGGAAGGCAGCAAATCGCAGCCGATTGCCCGTCCACGTTCGCTGATTACCGGCGAACGGATGGCGAAAATCGAAAAAGGGCCAAACTGGGAAGATGACCTGGGCGGTGAGTTTGACAAACTGGCGAAAGACAAGAACTTCGACAACATCCAGAAGGCGATGTATAGCCAGTTCGAAAACACCTTCATGATGTATTTGCCACGCCTGTGCGAACACTGCCTGAACCCGGCATGTGTGGCGACCTGCCCGAGCGGTGCGATTTACAAGCGTGAAGAAGATGGCATCGTCCTGATCGACCAGGACAAATGCCGCGGCTGGCGTATGTGCATCACCGGATGCCCGTACAAAAAAATCTACTTCAACTGGAAGAGCGGTAAGTCTGAGAAGTGCATCTTCTGCTATCCGCGTATTGAAGCGGGTCAGCCGACGGTGTGCTCTGAAACCTGTGTCGGTCGTATCCGTTATCTTGGCGTGCTGCTGTACGATGCCGACGCGATTGAACGTGCAGCAAGCACCGAGAACGAGAAAGATCTCTACCAGCGTCAGCTGGACGTGTTCCTCGATCCGAACGATCCGAAAGTCATCGAGCAGGCGATTAAGGACGGTATTCCGCTGAGCGTTATTGAAGCCGCACAGCAGTCGCCGGTTTATAAAATGGCGATGGAATGGAAACTGGCGCTGCCGCTGCATCCGGAATATCGCACACTGCCGATGGTCTGGTACGTGCCGCCTCTGTCGCCGATTCAGTCTGCGGCAGATGCGGGCGAGCTGGGCAGCAACGGTATTTTGCCAGACGTCGAAAGCCTGCGTATCCCGGTACAGTATCTGGCGAATCTGCTGACCGCCGGTGATACCAAACCGGTACTGCGCGCGCTGAAACGTATGCTGGCGATGCGTCATTACAAACGTGCTGAAACCGTTGACGGTAAAGTTGATACCCGTGCGCTGGAAGAGGTCGGTCTGACCGAAGCTCAGGCACAGGAAATGTACCGTTATCTGGCAATTGCCAACTACGAAGATCGCTTTGTGGTGCCGAGCAGTCACCGTGAACTGGCGCGGGAAGCCTTCCCGGAGAAAAATGGCTGCGGCTTTACCTTTGGTGACGGCTGCCACGGTTCAGATACCAAATTCAATCTGTTCAACAGCCGCCGTATCGATGCCATCGACGTGACCAGTAAAACGGAGCCGCACCCATGATCGAACTCGTGATTGTATCGCGTCTCCTTGAATATCCGGATGCTGCCTTATGGCAGCATCAACAAGAGATGTTTGAGGCGATTGCTGCGTCGGAAAATCTGTCGAAAGAGGATGCCCATGCGCTGGGCATTTTCCTGCGCGATTTAACAGCGCTGGATCCGCTGGATGCTCAGGCCCAGTACAGCGAACTGTTCGACCGTGGTCGCGCCACGTCGTTGCTGCTGTTTGAGCATGTTCACGGTGAATCCCGCGATCGCGGCCAGGCAATGGTTGACTTGTTGGCACAGTATGAGCAGCACGGTTTGCAATTGAACAGTCGTGAATTACCGGATCATCTGCCGCTGTATCTGGAGTATCTGGCGCAGCTGCCGCAAAGCGAAGCCGTGGAAGGTTTGAAAGATATCGCGCCGATTCTGGCGTTGCTGAGCGCGCGTCTGCAACAACGTGAAAGCCGTTATGCCGTGCTGTTTGATCTGCTGCTGAAACTGGCGAATACCGCTATCGACAGCGACAAAGTGGCGGAAAAAATTGCTGATGAAGCGCGCGACGATACGCCACAGGCGCTGGATGCCGTCTGGGAAGAAGAGCAGGTTAAATTCTTTGCTGACAAAGGCTGCGGTGATTCAGCAATCACTGCTCATCAGCGTCGCTTTGCCGGTGCCGTCGCGCCGCAATATCTGAATATCACCACCGGAGGACAGCACTAATGCAATTCCTGAATATGTTCTTCTTTGATATCTACCCGTACATAGCCGGGGCCGTCTTCCTGATTGGTAGCTGGCTGCGCTATGACTACGGGCAGTACACCTGGCGCGCGGCATCCAGCCAGATGCTGGATCGCAAAGGGATGAACCTGGCGTCGAACCTGTTCCATATCGGAATTTTGGGGATTTTTGTCGGCCACTTCTTCGGTATGCTGACGCCGCACTGGATGTATGAAGCGTGGTTGCCAATTGAAGTGAAACAGAAAATGGCGATGTTTGCTGGTGGTGCCAGCGGCGTGCTGTGCCTGATTGGCGGCGTGCTGTTGCTGAAGCGTCGTTTGACCAGCCCACGCGTACGAGCAACGACTACTGGGGCGGACATCCTGATCCTGTCGCTACTCGTTATCCAGTGCGCACTGGGCCTACTGACCATTCCGTTCTCCGCCCAGCATATGGACGGTAGCGAGATGATGAAACTGGTTGGCTGGGCGCAGTCGGTGGTGACCTTCCATGGTGGCGCTTCTCAACATCTTGATGGTGTGGCGTTTATCTTCCGTCTGCACCTGGTGCTGGGGATGACGTTATTCCTGCTGTTCCCGTTCTCGCGTCTGGTGCACATCTGGAGCGTACCGGTGGAGTATCTGACACGTAAGTATCAGCTGGTGCGCGCTCGCCACTAAGTGAATTTTAGTTCACACAGACCCTGCTTCGGCGGGGTTTTTTTATGGGTACGCTGCGGAGTGATTCGCTTATCTGACCTATAGGGGAGGATATTGTAGGTCCGGTAAACGCGGTGCCACGGGGCAAATTAGCTTGAAGTAACAGGTTTTGAGTATTTAAGGGTGTGATGGTGGTGGGGGAAGGATTACTCAGCGCTGCGCGCTTCGCCCTACGGGTCGTTGCCTGCGGCAACGCTCTCTCGCTGGCGCTCGAGTCGAACCTTAGTCGAAGCTTCTCATCCTTCCCCGCATGGGCAGAATATTTAATTGTGGATTTGTTGGGGATTTCAGGAACTTTTGAAAGTGATGGTGGTGGGGGAAGGATTACTCAGCGCTGCGCGCTTCGCCCTACGGGTCGTTGCCTGCGGCAACGCTCTCTCGCTGGCGCTCGAGTCGAACCTTAGTCGAAGCTTCTCATCC
>NZ_VNXM01000070.1:0-58270 GCF_009820205.1 Escherichia sp. HH26CH | reverse complement strand
ACAACGGTGGGTTGACGCCGGAAGAATCAGAGAACAGATACCGTTTTTACTGTAAAACCGTGGCCAATATTACTTGATCACTACAAGGCACAGGTCCGGGGGATGTTCAGCAGAACAACATCTAGCGGCAAGAAAAACTAGAGCTGTGCCACTGATGCAGTCGTTGTACGACTGGATAGAGACTCCGACGAAAACACTGTCGCGTCACTCGATACGGCGAAAGTGTTCGCATACCTGCTGAAATAGTTGGATGCGTTAAATGTGTACTGCAGTAATGTCTGGGTGGAAATAGACAACAACATTGTAGAGAACGCCTTACGGGGAGTAGCCGTAGGCCGGAAAAACAGGCTATCGCGAGGGGCGACAGCGGTGGCGAACATGCGGCGGTATTGTAGTCGCTGATCGGCACATGCCGTCTGAACAATGTGGAGTCAGCAAAATGGCAGTGTTACATCATTGAACATATCCAGAACTGACCAGCAAACCGGATACGCGATCTGTTGCCCTATATAGTTGATCTGACCGCTCAATAAATATCAATATAGATCAGACAGGCTGCTTATTTTTGAGAAGCAGGCATGTTTATTCACTTTGTCATCAGGCAGGAGTGAAACGTTGGGATGAATATAAAAGGCTTCAGTTTCGTTCTTCAAAAATGTATTTTTGTGAGCCTCATATCAGGGGAGTTTAAGGACATGTGATGCTGGAAGATAACTTAGTGAACCTTGAAGAGAAATAAAAGAAATTTCTCAGCGGTGAATAATATAGACAGAGACATATCTGAGAGGGAACGGACATGAGCTAGAATGCTGTTACTGAAAAATTTTATATTATTATGTTATTTATTTATGGAAAATCTTCTGCTGATGCGCACAGTTGACGGAGCCTAATGAGTGAAGGCTAGTTTGGTGCTGGCGGATATGTGGAGTGACGTCGGCTCCCCAGTGGATATTCATTTCAGCAAGCCAGTGACCGGACAGTCAGTCTGATATGCAGGAATGACGGCGATTATCCGTTATCCCTGAGTGTGCTTATTTTGTTTTTTTAGGCTTAATTAAAAAATGAACAAAGTTTATTCTCTGCGCTACAGTACTATAGTCCGAGACTTTATTACCGTACCTGAGTTTGCCAAGAAATGTTCTTTAAAATAAGTCAGGCGTTTGTGCTTGTCTGTTTTATTGCTGTCCCCCGTGTTTTCCTCTGAAGGAAGTCTTGCGGGAACAGCCAATAATGAGCTTGGATATCAGTTGTTTCGTGATTTTGCTGAAAATAAAGGATGGTTCCGCCCGGGGGTAATAAATATCACTATTTTTAATAAACAGGGAGAGCTTGTCGGTACACTGGATAAGACGTCCATGCCGGATTTCAGCTCTGTGGATTCGGAAATCGGTGTGGCGACACTGATTAACCCGCAGTATATCGCCAGCGTGAAACATAACGGAGGATATACAAACGTCAGCTTTGGGGATAGTGAAAACCATTACAATATCGTGGACCGGAATAATGCGCCGTCACTGGATTTTCATGCCCCCAGGCTGGATAAACTGGTGACAGAAGTTACCCCGACTGTAGTGACGGTGCTGGGGGCTATGGCTGGCGCATATCTGGATAAGGAGCTCTATCCTGTTTTTTTATCGTCTGGGGTCCGGAACTGAGCCTGTTTACTATCGCTATGGAACATGACGTCCCGCGGCTGACCACGCACCTCATACGCCATCCGCAGGGCACTGCTTATCAGTGCAGTATCGGCATTCGCTGACAGGCCCCAGCCGATAACTTTGCGGGCAAAAAGATCCATGACGACCGCCAGATAGCACCAGCGATTTCCTGCCCAGAGTAGACTAAGATACAGGGCGTAGTCGGGCTATTTCCCTGTCTCTCCTCCCCAAACCGGACGTGCACCTTTCAGCGCATCCGGCTTTCCGTCTAAACACTGGCTAGTGCCATTGCCACTTCCGGATACCGTGACATGTACGTGTTTCTGGTCTCTGTCCTCAGGTGAGGGTTACTCTCAGGCACACGCCAGCGGAACGACTTCTTGCCTTGTCCGACCAACCGGTAAAGTACTTCACCGTTGAGCTTCCCGTGGTTGGTTTTATCAAATAAAACCCTCGTTTTACTCTGACCTGGTTTTGGCAATTTACACCACCACCTCATCAGATATGCAATACTTTTACGGTATTTTCGGGCAAGCCAGTGAGCCAGCTTCCAGAACACAACTCGGTCGATATAACTGAACACTTTGGCTTTAAAATCAACGAACTGATAGAACTCAGCCCAGCCTTTCAGCTTTCGGTTGAGTATCTCAACCATATCGATTTTGCTTTCACTGTAATTGCCTGATAACAATGTCGTCAGGGATGCCGCGAAGTTTCTGGCTTTATCACGTGGGATCGTCGTGACCACCCGCATACCGCCGTAACGACTGCGTTTGCGGATAATCCTGTGCCCCAGAAAGATAAAGCCGTCGTTAACATGGATGATTCTGGTCTTGTCCATGTTCAGCCTGAGTTTCAGGCTGTCTTCGACCCCGCTGGATACTGTTATTCCAGTACCAGCGGTCTTTCCGGGCTTTTCCGCTCAGGTAACGTTCATGAAGATACTGGTCGAACTTATTTAGCATGATGTTCGACAGCAACGACGAGATCACACCGCCCTGTGGCACACCTTCACTGGCCGCCCAGAAGAGTTCGACATCAACGTGTCCTGCTTTAATGATTTTCCACAGCAGGGCCATAAAGCGTGGATCCCTGATCCTGCGGCGTACTGCTTTCATCAGCAGTCGATGATGTACTGTATCGAAGTAGCTGGACAGATCCCCCTCAATCACCCAGCGTCCCCGAGTTTCACCACAGTCGGGGACGCTGTAATTTCACCGTGCGGATCGCGTGATGGACGCTGCGTTCAGGCCGGAAGCCACACGAGAGCGTATGAAAATCACTCTCCCATATCGGCTCCATCGCCATCAGCATGGCCCGCTGAACAATACGATCCCGCAACGCGGGGATATCCAGTGGTCGCAGTTTGCCGTTGCTTTTAGGGATATAAATCCGTCTGGCTGGCATAGGCTGGTAGTGACCAGAGAGAAGTTCTTCGCTGAGTCTCTGCAACTCAGCAGGCAGTCTGGCCTGTAGCTTTGCTTTACTCACACCGTCAACACCGGGGGTATGTGCCCCCTTTGATGAAAGGGTGATCCGTGCGGCTTCAGCCAGCCATTCTGGTTGTGTTATCAGACGCAGTAGCCGTGTAATCCGTCGGGACGGGGCGGTTGCTGTCCATGTGGCAAGCTTGCGTTGCATTTCACTGATTATCAAAGGTCTTCACCTCACTGGGTCAGTTAATTCGCTCCACAAACACATCTAAACTGCTTCCCTTCGCCATGTAACGGGCTTTCCCCATCCCATACTACTACGGAAGCTCCGCCAGCCAGCGCGTCATCGGAGCCATGCCTCCTTAATATCCGTCGCTGACCTTTCCCGGTTCACCTGTCTGAACTCATACATACTGAGGAGGCCTGCCCGTCGCACTCTTTGTCCTTGCTTGCCGCAAGTTGGCAGAAGTCAGCAACGCGAGCGTGATAGGCGTTGCTTTCCCGGTGTTTTGCATACATGTCAGAACACCTTTGACTGACCCGCGCATATGTGTCTCAGACAGTTACTTCTGCACGACCTGTCAGATCACGTAGGCCGTGGTGACGTTTTCACCCCACAGAGGCGGATTAACGGGTTCATGTTCTTCAGCCTTTCAGCACTCAGCCTTGAGGAGCATCTCGGCTTAGTGATCTCGCCTCAATCCCCGTTGTCAGCGGGTTACATCACCCTGCGGGCATGCCGCAGGTCACTGCCGCTCAGGTTCACCACCGCCATACCCGGTGGGATTGTTGGGCTTCTCGTCATGAGTTACCTGTTCAATATTCCAGACAGACTCGTGGTTCATTTGAGCATCCGTGCTCACCCTAAACTCCGGGCACACTATACGTAATATTTCCGCACCATACCCGGTCTGGCTCCGGCACAGCAAACTGACGCTCAAGCAGACTCGGCAGGCTGGTATGCTCCTAGCGGGCATTTTTATACTGATGTTTTCCGGACTGGCAACTGCTCAGGTTCAGATATTTCATCAGATGCCCCGCACGGTAACGGCTCATCGGGACGCCGTTTTGAGTCAGCATATCTGCCAAAGTGCGCGCCCTTGCAGAGCCCCAGCTCTGGTTCCAGACCAGGCGTATTTCGCTGCACAGCCTGACGCGAGCCGAATTAACCGTATCACGTCGTTTTCGCCAGTACCGGTAACTACTACGGTGTATTCCCAGTGCAGAACAGAGGCTGACAACAGAGTGGCTGTCACTCAGTCTGGTAACTTGATATGACCGGCATCTTCACTCAGGAAAATGGGCGTCTGACGCTGCAGGGACATCCGGTTATCCCAGAACGGTAACGAACACGTAAATAGGATAATGGCCATTACACATAGTGCCACAATCAACCTCTATCGGCCGTCCGGGCTAAAAAGCTGCGCGGAATAGTAGAGCACTTATAGCACCAATTTTCCGTGACGAACGACGCCTGATGCAGAAAGCCATCCATAAAACACACGATAAAAATTATGCCCTCAGATGGAGTGCCATGCTGATAATAGATTTTACAGTATAGAAGAGTAAGTGAAGAAATGCGGCATCACACAAAACTGATAATTTTATAATTGTTATTATTTTTGTTTTTTTTAATTAAAACAAAACAAACAATAAATGTATTTTATTTACATTTCTTTTAACTAGCTGTCTTTTGAGATTACATTCCTTAATTTGACCATATTCTGGTTTTTTGTATTGATTTTGCTTTTGTTGTTGGTGTTTTGTGTTGATTTTGATTTTTTTTATGATTAGATATGCTGTTTGTTTTTTGTTTTATCTATTCTTCACAAAATAAATACATTGAATACAATTAGTGAAAAAAGAAGATGGCTTACATGCTGTTGTTTATATTTTTTATTGGTGATTTTTGAGGTTTGCTAAAGAGTATTAGCTTCGTGCATGGTTTTTTATAGTGGAAAGATGGTTTGCACGATGTACTTCTCTGGAATGCTTATGAAAAAAACAGCTTTTATTTTATCCATGTTGTTTCCTTTTGTTGTTAATGCAGCAGGATTAAGTACCACAACAAGAAGCTATAGCATTGTATTGGGAGCTTCCAGGGTTGTGATGACATCAGGAAAGGAAGTATATAATTTACCTGTTGAAAATAAGCAGAGTTACCCTGTTCTTATTGAATCAGCTGTTTTTGATGAAAACTCTGACACTAAATCTGATATGTATATTATTACACCACCATTGTTTCGACTTGATGGTGGGCAAAAGAACTCGATTTCTATTATAAAGGCAAATGATAGCTTTCCAGAGCAAGTGGAATCAATGAATTGGATTTGTGTAAAGAGTATCCCGCCATCAGAGGGCAGTGCATGGATAAAAGATGATGAACTAAAGGAAAATGGTAGTATTAATGTTAATGTTTTGGTCAAAAATTGCATTAAGTTGATTAACCGGCCTGAATCACTGGATAATATTAAAAATGCATCTTATGGTTCTGAACTGAAATGGAGAATGAAAAATGGTGGTCTTGTTGTGGAAAACCCAACTCCTTATTATATAAATTTTGGTTCCTTGACTGTTAACGGGCAAAAGATTACGCCGCCGATTTTTGTGAAGCCCCAAAGTTCCTTTCAGTTTGATGAGAAAGACGTAAAACATAAAAAAGGGAAAATTGCATGGCGTCTTATTGATGATAACGGTGCATTAACAAAGGAATATGAAGTGTTGATAAAATGATTTATGGTGTAAGAATGCAAACCAGAATCAATCCTGTGATTTATTTTATGCTTCTTGCAGGTTTTTCTTATCATAAGACGTTGCTTGCAAGGAATATTGAGTATGTTTTTGATTCGGCTTTGGTAAATAATGTCGATGTTACTCGATTTAATGACGGACAGCAATTACCAGGGAGCTATCTTGTAGCTGTTTCTGTTAATGATAAAAGAAAAAAACAAGGTGATTATACTGTTGACTTCCAGTATAGGGGGGATGTGTTAACGCCTAATATTGAAAAGGATGAATTATTATTATTCGGTATTAATCCAGAAAAAATCACTCTTGTTTTTTATAAAAACGAGAAATATATTGACTTTGAAAAAAGTGATATTAAATTTGACTTTTCGTTTTTTTCAAAGTCACTTGTGCTTTATGTTCCAAACCAATCGTTAATAAATAACAGTAGCGAGTTGGCTCATGAGTCACAGTGGGATGATGGAATTAATGCATTATATTTAAATTATGATACAAAGTTATATCATCGGCGTGTGAAATATGATTCAAGTAATAATGAGTCATATTACGCGTCATTGAATCCAGGGGTGAATATAGGCAGTTGGCGTCTACGGAACTCAGGTATATGGATGAAAGGATATGACGGAGAAAGTGAATACCAAAATTCTTATATTTATGCTGAAAGGGATATAAGAAGTTTAAAAAGCAAACTTCTCTTAGGAGAAAGTAGCACTGGTTCAGAAATATTTGACAGCGTTCCATTTAAAGGGGTTAGATTATCAACATCTGATAATATGATACCATATCTTGAACGTACATTTGTGCCGACTGTAAGAGGTGTTGCGAATAGCGTGGCGCAGGTTGATGTACGTCAAAATGGATACATTATTTATAGTACTGAGGTGCCTGCTGGTCCGTTTGCTTTATCAGACATCCCAGCGGCTGAAGGCTCAGATATGGAAGTTACGGTAACTGAAGATAATGGCTCGGTCCAGCGTTTTACCGTGCCATATAATGCTCCAGCGATATCTATTAAGTCGGGAAGCTTGAAGTACGATGTAACATTTGGCAAATATCGTCCTTATTACAATGTTAGCAGAAAAGATAATTTTAGTCATTTTACCATCATTTATGGTTTTAATGATCTGTTAACGGGTTATACCGGCGTACAAGCCAGCAATAATTATTTCTCTGGCGCAATTGGTTTTGGTTTTAACTTTAATGAGTTAGGTGCTGTTTCTTTGGATGGGATTTATTCAAAGGATGGTTATAATAATGATGAGGATGGTAGTGCTGTTCGGGTAAGGTATAAGAATTTATTGAGTGAAACAAATACGACTTTTGATATTGCAAGTTATCAGTATGCGTCAAAAAACTATAGTACATTTGCCGATGCAATGGAAAAAAGTATGCGTCACTCCTATGATTGGAAAAAGAAAAATGACACAAGCATACGCATTAGACAAAGTTTTTCTGATTACGGATTATTAGATTTATCGTTAAATAAAACCACCTATTGGAATAAAAAAGATGAATCTTATGCTGCCTTTAACTACAGCACGTTATTGTTGAGAAACATAAGCTTTACCGTTGGATGGAACAAATATTTTGACTCATACTATAGTGATCAGGAGGACGTTTTCTCCGCATCTATTTCTGTTCCTTTTGGTAAAATGATTAACTCAGGTAGTGCAAATTTAAGATACCAAATCATTAACGAGCGTGATGACAGCATAAGTAATTCAGTCAGTTTAAACGGTATGGCATATAACAATCGTTTAGCATGGAATGTTACTCAGTCTGTTAATAGTAAAGAACACAATAATAACAGGACATCATTAAGTTCCTCATTAAAAAATAGTTTTGGCACTATGAATGCCATGTATAACCATAGCCATATGGTAACTCAATATGGTGGTGGAATTAATGGTAGTATTGTTTTGCATGATAAGGGAATCACATTTGGTCAGCGCATCACTGGTGCTGCTGCCCTGATTGATACAGATGGTTCGGAAAACATTACTGTTTTGAATAAACCTGGTGTTATTACTGACAGTAACGGATTTGCTATTGTCACAGGATTAGGCTCATATAGAAAAAATGATATTTACTTAGAACAGAGTAAAATTAGTAGTGATACCAGTATTGATAAAACAATATCATCTGTTGTACCAACAGACAGCGCCTTGGTACGTGCGAAGTATTCTACTATGAAAGGTAGTAAAGCAATATTAAAACTCTTAGACAGGAATAATGTTCCCATTGCATTCGGTTCAGTTGTGTCTGTTCAGGATAAGAGTAGCACAGGCATTGTTGGCGATGATGGACGGGTTTATATGAGTGGTTTAGATGGTAGTGGAATATTAAAGGTTCAATGGGGAAAAAACTCACAAGAACAATGCCAGATTCCTTATACTCTGAAGAATAAGAAATCTTTAGGATTGTATTCTGAAACTCTGAAATGTATGTAAATTTACTTTACTTTTGTCCCAAGTGAAGTGAATTAGATGGTAAGGGACTGATAGCTATGAGGTTATTATGAAAAAAAATATCATTTCTGCAGTAATCGCAGGTGCTTTCTTCGCTGTGGCAGGTTCAGCTATGGCTGCGCCTCAGGAAGCAGTTGATACCGCGACTGTAACGACTAGTGTACTTGCGACATCTGCTGCTACTGTTAGTGTTACTGCTAATAATGGTTCTGTTTCAGTAGATGATATTACGACTACCGGGGTTGATGTTGCATCTGTCGATGTGTCTGCATCTGGATTGTATGATGGTACAACTGGTGCAAACTTGAAATTATCTGTAGATGGCAGTCACTTCGCTGGAGGACAATACTGGAAAATGGTATCTGACTCAGGTGAAAGCTTTAAGGTTTTTGTGAAAACCAACTGGCAGCAAAATGGTAATAATATTACGCTCCGTACGGACGGTCAGACTTCTGTTCCGACCACTAATATCGTCTTTTCTACTGCAGCAGGTAATGGCACCGTAAGCCCAGGTGATTATAATATGCCTGTTACTCTGTCTTTCAATACTTGGTAATAAGATAGAAACTTTTTCTTGAGAGCCCCATTAGAGTGGACTGTTCCCATGAAATTGGACAGTTCATGTTAAGCGGCTATCAGAGCCTGGGTTTGGTATTCTGCCTGACTCAGGCTTTTTATTTGTGTAGCTAAAAACTGTAAACATCAGCGTTGACGAGCCGGAGAAGCCCTTATAGTACAATAAATTTCGCTGTCCCCGTGCACAGCGCGTATATGATGAATATCACTAGGTATACGGTGTGCGTAAAGTCTGGCACCAGTTATTATGGAAAGGTGTCATGGTGGCCAAGATGCACTGTGGCACGCTTTATGGCGGTTATGAGACTTACCGATGTTCTCCGGATACATCGTGAGATGGCGGGTCTCATCATCCATGGAAACGACATTTGTGCTGGGTGCACTGGAGCAGGCGTTGTGGTCCCGTCGGCCGTCCGGCACAGTCCATCACAGTGATAAAAGTTCTAAGTATTTATCGCTGGCCTACAAGCAGCGGCTTAAGGAAGCCGGATTACTGGTATCAACAGGGAGTACAGGCGACCCGTATGACAACACGATGGCGGAGAGCATTAATGGTTTTTATAAAGCGGAGGTAATACACCGTAAGAGCTGGAAAAACCGGGGCGGTTCATTCGCTACCGCCTGCAATGCGGCAATAACGAGTTCATCACGCGTGGTATCCGGGGGCGGTAATGGTAAACCGTTCTGCTCAGATTGAGACTCAGGCTGGCCTGACGAATACTGAGTCCGAACATCGTTATCAGATGATGTGACCAGCTCACGTTTAAAGGCTGATTTTAAATCTTTTTCGATAACATCTTTCAGCGCAGGTTCTCAAGACTGAGATCGACAAACATCTGTTTAAAATGCCTGTAGTGGATCACAAAATCAGGACACCGGAATAACCTGCTTCCACTTTTCTTCATGCAAGCAAGGCGTTAAACCACCATTGTTTGTATGAGGCCGATAAACGTTGTAATAACCATTTATCCACAGGTTTATATCGCGTACTGCATGGCTAAAATCACCATAACCACCTTTCGGAAGCCATTCACTTTTAAATCTGCGAAAGACTCTTTCCATCGGCGAATTATCTAGGCAATTCCCTCTGCGACTCATACTTTGCATGACCCCATAACGCTAGAGTAATCTACGGTATTTATTATTTTTATATTGAGCACCTTGATCTGAATGTGTGTAAACGTAAACGGAGCGCCGTATTGACACTTATTTATTGGTGAGGACGACGTTCCATGGCAGGAGTGCATCAACACGATTGGAGGGTCATTCCGACAGTACGCTCAGGATATGGAGCAGATACGCTTTCGGGTCGATACCATTCAGTCGGCAGGTGCCGATCAGCCCGTACAGTAGCGTACCACGCTCTCCACCGTGATCGTTGTCGAAGAACATGTAATTCTTTTTCCCGAGACAGACAGCACGAAGGGCTCTTTCCGCTGTGTTATTATCCGCCTCCGCCAGACCATCATCACTGTAATAACAGAGGGTGTCCCACTGATTCAGTACATAACTGAACGCTTTGCCCAGTCTGGATTTTTCGACAGCGTGGCATTTTTCTCCTCCATCCACTCATAGAGTGACGCCAGTAACGGTTTACTCCGCCTCAGCCTGACAGCAAGACGTTCAGACTCCGGTAACCCCCGTATTTCATCCTCGATGGCGTACAGTTCACTGATGCGCTTCAGGGCTTCTTCTGCTGTCGCACTTTTGCTGCTGATATATACATCGTGGATTTTCCGCCTGACATGGGCCCAGCACGCAACTTCTGTCAGTGCACCACCTTCACGTTCGGCACTGAACAGGCTGTCGTAACCTTTGAACGCATCCGCCTGCAGGACCCGGAAGGGACGAAGTTGTTGTACCGGATGTTTTCCCTGCCTGTCCGGTGAGTATGCAAACCAGACCGCCGGTGGCTCTGATGAGCCCGCATTCCTGTCATCCCGGACATACGTCCAGGTGCGTCCTGTTTTTGCCTTTTTTCTGCCCGGTGCCAGCACTTTTACTGGTGTGTCGTCAGTGTGAACCTCGCGGGTGTTAATCACGTAAAAGTACAGGGTGAACCGCACCGGGTTTCCTAGAGACTAAACTCTCAGTGAAAGGAGATCCTAAATGAAAGCAAAATCAGCAAATCGTTATCCGCCAGAGTTATGTGAACACGCCGTCAGAATGCTCCTTGAGCATCGTGGCGAATATGATTCAGAACTGGATGCTATCCGCCGCCATCTCATCAAAAATTGGCTGTCATTACGCTACCCTGCGGGCCTAGCTGCGACAGCACAAAACCGATGTTCATAGTGATGTGTCCCCTGCCCAAACTGATGGTGGGGGACTGACTGTCGACGAACGTCAGCGCTTAAAGGAACTGGAGCGTGAGAACCGGGAACTACGCCGCAGCAATGACATATTGCGCCAGGCTTCTGCTTATTTTGCACAGGAGGAACTCGACCGCCACTGGAAACAATAATGCTACTGATGGAGCGTCTGAGTGGTACACACGGGGTAGGGCCAGTATGTCGCGAGCTGGATATTGCCCCGTCGACATATTACTGGCATCAGCAGTGCCGACAGCACCCTGAACTATGTAGCCAGCGAGAAAAGCGTGATGATCACTCAAATTAGCCAGGTGATAAAACGCGTTTACGAAGCAAATTACAGCGTCTATGGGGCACGAAAAGTCTGGCGGCAGTTACTCCGTGAAGGCTTCCGTGTTGCGCGATGTACTGTAGAACGGCTGATGAAAATGATGGGCCTGCGGGGAGTGCTTCGCGGAAAGGTCATCAGGACTACGATCAGCCACAAAACAGCGGCAGCAGCGGATCGGGTGCACCGTCAGTTCGTGGCAGAACGTCCAAATCAGCTTTGGTGTGCGGATTTTACATATGTCAGCACCTGGAAGGGCTTCGCGTATGTGGAGTTCATCATCGATGTGTTCGCTGGCATGATCGTTAGTTGGCGGGGCTCATCATCGATGGAGACGTCGTTCGTCTTGGATGCACTGGAACAGGCGCTATGGGCTCGTCGCCCTACGGGGACCATCCATCACAATGATAAAGACTCGCAGTACGTCTCACTGGCATACACCCAACGGCTGCAGGACGCCGAGCTGTTGGCATCAACGGGCAGTACAGTACAGGCGACTCTTACGATAATGCAATGGCCGAAAGTATCAACGGTCTTTACAAAGCGGAGGTGATACACCGTAAGAGCTGTAAAAGCCACGCAGAAGTAGAGCTGGCTACACTGGTATGGGGGGACTGGTACAACAATCGCAGGCTAATGGAGAGGCTTGGTCACATCCCACCGGCTGAAGCCGAAAAAACATATTATGCTTCCTGAAACTGTAACAATCTGGCAGCCTGAGCTTCCTGCCTTAATTCACTCCAAGAAAACCGGTGCGGTTCAGACTGTGACAAGCGCTGCACGACACGATAACCCGGAACCAGCAGTGCCGCGCCATGTGGCAACTGCTGAAAAAGGGTCGCCATTTTATGGAAACCGTCAGCCCGTTCCCAGGAGGAAAAAATGGCCAGACACAAAGTGTAGCGGTATTAGAAACAGCTATTTAGTATAGTTTACCTTATTCTGCCAGAATGTAATGGTTATGATTAAATATGATTCATAAATAATAGGATAACTAAATATAAAATAACGCTGTACACGTAACAACGAAAGTTATGATAGCACTTGTGCAATGTCTGTGGCTGATAAAGTAGAAAAGAAAGTATGAGTTGGTAAATATAAGATTATTTTTTAGATCATGATTGGCAATATATGCGAAAGATTTTGTGAAATTCAATTGATGTTTTTGATGTTTGCAAAAGTAAGTATAGTAATCATGTACTCTTTTTATTTGCTAAAATAAAACATTGATAGCTATGTTATATATCATGCGTGGAATAATAAACATGTTTTTTATTTCATCTGTTTATCATTTTGCCAATCACAAAAAAAATAAAAAAATACAAACGCATACATAAAAATACCTTTTTTTTCATTTGGAGTAAAGTTGTGTTTTGTGTGTTGTTTTTTGGTTTTTTTTTGTGTTATACGTGTTTTTTTTAGTGTAATCATCTGGATAATTGTATTTTTGTAGTTATATATGTTGATTTATTTGTTTTTTTTTATTATTTGAAAAACTTCACATATGTTTTCTCATTTATATAATGCCAATGTGTTTCAAATATTGGTGTTTTTTATAAAAAGTAATTTGTGCTAGTAATATACGTACGATGCAAGGATTACATATGAGTATGGATTTAGATTCATCGGCAAATAAGCTATGCTTCACTAAGCTAAAGAAAGATTTCATTTCTCCTGGTAAATTGGATGAGGAACAATTCTGGTTGTTGGTGGAAATATCATCAATCCATAGTGAAAAAGTAATTAAGGCTATGAGGGATCATCTTGTTCATGGTATACCGAGAAAAAATGTATGTGATGAATATAATGTTAACAATGGCTATCTTAGTACTAGTTTATCTAGGCTAAACTATATACATAGAGTCGCTTCATACTTATCAAAGTTTTACCAAGGATAATAGTAAGTTATTTCAAGTTTGTGGGTGATTAAAATTATATTTCTTTAGAACGGTTAAGAGATGGGTTTCTGTATGCCTGCATTGTCTTTATGCTGCATGGTTATAAATTCCGTTTTTTATAGAAGTATTAAATAATTAAAATCTTAATTTATTATCTGCTATTATTTGTACTGCTGTATGAAAAATATATTATTATTTGGAACGTGTGAATATGAGTTAATTGGTCTCTATCACGTTTTAAAAGAAGGTGGATATAATGTAGTAAATGCTACCATAGATAATTATCAGGAAGATGTTTACGATCTTCTTATTGTGGCTTTGAGTTCTGTGCCTGTAATTGGATGGGGGAAGTATTTTGGCCTGCTGCACACTTTTTCCTGTAATTTTAGAGGAAGAATCATCCTTCTTGTGCCAGAAAAAATTGGCTCTCTTAGTATATTTCCTGGTATAGATAAGATAACCACAGGAAAAATCAGTAAAAATAAAATATTGTCAATAGTAAATGATGTTATTTATAAAAAGAACAATAACCATATGATAGATAAATACAATCTTCTTTCATCATTAGAATTAAAATATTTGCGGTTTTTGAGTGGGAGAGGATTATTATATAATAATGCATATTATTATTGCCGTTCAAGAATAGTGCAAAAAATAGGAGTAAATAATATGCATGTGGTAAATTTAATTGGCGCAAAGAACATTTTAAATTACTTTGCAAGAATTTAGCATGTTACTATGGATTAAGTAATTATTTTTTACTAGGGACTAGGTGTGTATAATAACTCTTTTGAGATAAAAAGTGGGAGTGATAATGCTATTTTTTTGTGTTTTGGCAATTGTATTGTGGATAGTTATGTTATATTTTTTTTTGCGAGCTATATTTTTTGATTTAAATGAATTGAAAAGAATGAATGAAATCTTGCTGATGGGCAAAAAAAACACGAATAACAACTTCATTTTTTTTGATTTATTTAAAGGAGTGGATGCATTAGATGTAATCTTTATATTTATTGCAATTACAATATCTTTTTTTATTATATTGTTATTATTGTTGTTAACCATTAACTCTTAACAAAAGAATTCTAGTTCTATTATTGCGAAAAAATCGAGCTGTCTTGATTTTAAATGTATGTTTTTCTTTTGTGTTAGAATGAAATATGTAATAACAAAATACATTCCAACATAAATATTGTCCACTGGATATTATAACTATTGGAGGGTAATGTGACTAAGTTATTATTTCTCAGAATATTATCGCCCATTTATTATATCAATTTTTATGACAATCGCTGGCTTTGGCATCGCTCATTATTTTCAGCCCTTATCCAGGGTACTGTAAAATACCGTCCTTCAGGGCTGTACAGTCCGGAGACATAGTGAACACTTGTTTGGTGACATGGTAGACACTTATAACTAAGATATAAGATCCCGTTTATAGAGCTTTTTATGCACTGAGAAGCGAGAGATACTATGTCACTATGTTCTTAGTTTGTTCTGTTCGCCTCAAAAAGAGGGGGAGCGAACATCCGTTCCTTTTGACATCACTATGGCATTTCTCCTGCCGCAGCCTACAGGTGGCTTAAATGCTGGCTGGAGGATAGTGGACATATCATGCCCGCCTTTACTGATGGCTCGCAATGGCCCTCTGCCAGGCTTGGTTGCGGCAGCCCAAGCGATGACCGGTTCGAACATGAAGCGCCGAACCTGCTCTGGCAGATGGATTTTTAGAAGCACTTTCCCTTTGGCGGTGAACGCTTAACGCGGCGGGATGACCATTCTCGTTTTGATCTGTGTCTGGCTCATTGCTCTAATGAACAATGGATGACCGTGCAGCAACATCTGATCAGCGTATTAATCTACATAACTCTTTCATGCAACAACATATGATCCCGTTTTCCGTTGACAATCAGCGTGGTTCTGTTTCTTAAATGTCATTCTGACAAGCCAGTCCGCTTTTATTCTAGGTGTCTGTTCTGCACATTCAAAAAAATCATAAAAATCTCCTTCACGATCAGAAATGGATAAGACATGAGTATCAGGACGGTAATGGGCCAGTTCTGTTGCCTTATTATATCCCCCCAACGCCTGGTTTCTTTTTCACTGATATGTTTTTTATGAAGTAAATCATTGCAGACATCTTGTCGGGTATTTTTACTAATTTGTTAATTTATCCCTGAGCCACTGATAGTCATCATAAACCCCAAGGCAAACACCTCACTAATGATAGGCTGAGGATGAATAAGTCATCTTTATGTTTTCTGTGGCCAATGCCCTGTTTTTCTTTTTGAGAAATAATCATTAAGTTCAGTTGTATCCTGTGAAACTATTTTAAACAGTTGAGCTCTTTCAATTATGTTTTCTTTGTGAGGAGCCATGTTTTTATCAGTAGAGACTTTATCGTTTGAAAAACAACAACAAGCTGCCTTTATTTCACTCCATGTATGGCAGGAAACTGGAATACTTTCTTCTGGTGAACGATTGAGGCTACTGAGGATATGTTTACCTTTTTATCAAGTCTTGAATCCCCATATCTAGATTTTGTTTTCGCGCAGGCATTATCGTAGCAGCATCCCTTTGCGCTCATACTGCTACGCAGATTATGCCGCTTCAGTAGCGCCTGATAATCTGCTGAACAGTACTGGCTTCCGCGGTCCGTGTGAACGATAAAGTTCAGGGGGCTCTTACGCCGCCACAGCGCCATCAGCAGGGCATCACAGGCCAGTTATGCATGGCGACATTGACCAGCCAATAACGTACGTGACCACAGGTCAATGGCCACTGCCAGATACAGCCAGCCTTCATCCGTACGTAAGTACGTGATGTCTCCTGCCCACTTCTGGTTCGGACCACTGGCGTAAAAATCCTGCTCCAGCAGATTTTCTGGCACAGGCTGGCTGCGTGCGAGGTAAGTGACCAGGCCGAACTTCCGGGAGGCTTTTGCCCTCTGTCCCTGACGGCGCAGGCTTGCCGTCACGGCTTTTACGTTAAAATGGTAACCCCGAGCACACAGTTCATCAGTCAGGCGTGGTGCACCGTAACGCTGTTTTGACCGGGTAAAAGCAGTGAGGACAACGCTGTCGGAGTGCTGACGAGGGGTTATCCTTGTCCTCCGCTGACACCACATATACCAGCCGCTGCGGGCCACCCGGAGCACGCGGCACATTTCCTTGATGCTGAATCATTCAATAAAGACATACTTCATTTCAGGCGCTTTGCGAAGTATGTTGCGGCCTTTTGGGGAATGGCCTGCTCTTCATCCCGTTCTGCCAGCTGGCGTTTGAGACGTGCAATCTCGGTAGACATCTCCAGTTCACGTTCAGAAGACGTCTACTGATTTTCTGTTTACTGCACCAGTTGTAGAGCTATGATTCATACAGGCTGAGTTCACGGGCTGCAGCAGCAACACCGATGCGTTCCGCAAGCTTCAGAGTTTCACTGCGAAATTCAGGCGAATGCTGGTTACGGGTTTTTTACTGGTTGATACTGTTTTTGTCATGTGAGTCATCTCTGGCTGAGAGTTTACTCACTTAGCTGCATGTCCATTATTGCTGGGTAAGCTCATAAGTCTATCACTATGGATAAAGAATGTTAAAAAGTGGTCACCATGTCCCCAAAACTTGTCTACTATGTTTCTTGATCGTATAAGGGCGGGGATATAAAGTGTGGTTTTCCACCTAACCCGGGGCTATTGTTTAATATATTATAGAATAATGGTACTGCTGCACCACTACAACTACTGGCAAAGTAGCTTAAAACGCCTTTGTGGTAATCCCCCTCTGAGACTGTTCAGCATACTGGAGATTACCTCCTCCCGGGAGGATGAGGAATCTCCAGAAAATTAGAAGTATTTAACGGGGGGGGGTTATTCATAAATTGAGATAAAAAACATCAGCATTTGGAGATGGGAATATCATTTATGACCTTCTCACTTACAATTTATGAGTTAACAGAAACAACTTTCTCGTAAAATACTCATTCTAATTAACTGAAACCACAAATAATTTTTTTTTGGATCCCTCAACCATAAAGGTTCATAGTAAAAGGCCACCTCCAGAAGAGGTGGCTTTATATTTTGTTTTCTATTATTAACAGTATAATATTAGAAAGAGTATCTTATATTAGCATTGACAAGATGATTGATGTTATAATCACCAAATGAAGAACGTTCAATGTCAACACCAATCCTGGTGTTCTTGTTTATATTACCATTAATCCCCACTGAATATACCATTCTTGCATCTTTCTTTCCTTTTATATTATATGTACCAACATCATCCTTTAGCGTGATGTCAGGTGTCTTGGTAATATCAAACTCATAATATACTCCAGCATGCGTTGTAATATTAGATGTGTCCAATGAGAATATATTTCCTGTCGACACGCCTAATTTTCCAATAACAGGAACATTTGAGTCTGTCATCATAGCCAAGTTAATACCATTATTATTCCACGCGTAATCATTTTTAGATATGTAACCGCTTATGAATTCTGCTTTTGGCTCAATAAATGAATTGTCTGAGATAGAATGGCGATATCCAAATTCAAAACTAGTCAAAAAAGAGTAATTTTTAGATTTTTTATTTCCAAATCTAAGTAAGTGTAGATTGTAATCTTGCTCAGAATATAACACTTTTGAAATAAAGTCAGCATATAATCCACAATCATAAATTATGGATGAATAATAACCAAGACCATAAGTGTTAGCTGTGCCATTATAAAAATCAGAACTGCCATTACTATGTGTATATGTGGCTGTTAAGCCAGTAAATACATCAAAATCTTGTTTTTCACTTTTTTTATCATATCCAATCTGAACATGGTTAAATGTATCATTGTAACCATTTTCAGAAGCCCCTTTACCATTTACAATCCTGGCCCAGACTCCTGTATCATAGTTAAGATTACGTAATTCACCCATTCTTTTATTCAGGTTATTAGACTCAATCAAAAAGCGGTCAACTCCATTTTTCATGAAATCTGTAGCTTGTTTGGTTATTTTCTTATTTTCTTTTTTCTCATAACCAGTTAAAATCCATTTCTTTTTCTGTTCACTGTTAACAGATTTTATTATTGGCATTATTTCACTAAACCCTCTTTCGGATGGCCCTGGTTTAAATATATCTAACTTAGTGTTTAGCGGAGCTTCAATCAGAGGTAGATTTAGCTTTTCCTGTGAGGATGGTAATTTTAGAAAATTTACATACAAAGTATTACTTTTTCCTTTGGCTTTACCAGTTACTATTAATTTATCAGATTCTTTTCCGTTTGTGCGAAATGTAAAAGATGAATTGGTTGCAGAAAGAGAATTCATCTTTAAGTCAGTCATTATTGCCTGAGATGGGGTAACTCCGGCCAGACTCCATGGACTGCTGGTAGTTTTATTGGCATGATATCCAACAGAAGTATTGCTGATTATTAAAGAATCAACTTCTGAATCCCCGGAAAGTGACCATTTTGTTGCATACATATCTACCCTTGAGCTAGGAGCCATCATCTTACCACTATAGAAGACTTGATTCCCTGAAAGTTGTTCCCCCAGTGTTTGCTTCGAATAATTTAAATCACCAAATGTTAATGTGGTGTTGTCAGAGGAGATTATATCCCCATACAAATGCGATAATGGTGAAACCGTTAATATACTTTTATCACCATTAAGTATCCAACCCAATTTACTATTGTACATTTGTTCAGTTTTTCTGTCAGCATTTAAAACAAGCGTGGAATCATCTATATCTATTTTTTCGTTTGATTTGAGATCTCCCGTTAATTGCACACGTGAATTATTCTTTAGATTGAGGAGTGAGTTTTCTAACATTACGTCGTTTAAGATAACATTTCTGGAATCAATTTTAATATTGCTATCACTGGATGTTATGCTACCATTGAAGTTATTTTTTATTGATAATGATGAGTTTTTGGAAATAGATATTCTCCCAACAAATGTACTTTCATCTTCCTTTTTTACAGCATCAGACTTGCCTTCTGTGATCTTGAAATCAATACCATTACCATCGTTTTCATCGATGTATACTCTATTATCACCTAACGTAATATTAGAACCTGTTGCATTAATATTGGCTTGCAAATGGGCATTTCTGGAAACACTTAAATCAGAGTTGTTCAGGTTTAACTCATTAAACAAATAGTGTCTGTTCTCCCAATCATTTTGTGAAGATGAAGTTGGTTTATTAAGGGTGGAGTAATCCCCCAATGAATTAGTCTTATCTACAATTGACTGACTACTGAATGCATGTATAACTGGATGACCCTGTAATAGTAATCGTCCATTTTCGGTGGTGAAGCTACCTGTGATGTTAGCTGAACCATCCATGATTAATGTGTTGTAATTATTACCTTGTGTTTTATTAACGATATCTAAGTTTCCTATGAATCTCCCATGGTAAATATGATTTTTACTAGGTAAATCTAATGTTATTTCAGCTGTTTTATCTGATGAATTAGAAATTATAGCACCATGATCTGCAGCATTTAAAATATGAAAAGTTAAATTATTTCCATTAACATCAAGGACTCCCCCTCTATATCCCCATGTTATATTGTCTGGATTTATTTGTTTATCATTACTGAGCACGACGGTTGGTCGGCCGCTTGCGATATTTACTGAGCTAAAAGCCTGTACTCTACCGTAAGCATCTGGCTGTTGATTTAAAACTGTAACACCATTACCGACTTTTAATCCTCCCTCGTTAATGCCTGAAGCATTGACAATTAATGTTCCTTCCCCAATTTTATGTAAATTATCATTTTTCTGTCCATTAACTTTCCATGTGACAGTTGCATTTTTATGTATATCTAATCCACCACCAATCCATGTTGAATTGTTTGATGTGCCAACTGTGTAATCAGTTAGGAAAGTTAATGAACCTGCACCTTGATCAATGTCATTATCTAATAATATGTGTCCAGAGTTACCAGTAAATGTTATATTTTTACCATTATCTAAATTATCAGATAAACGTCCATGCATTTCATAAGTATGATTTCCTTGTTGGATTTTTCCAAGACCATTTTTCTTATCAAAACTCCAGTGAAAAACATCATTACTTTGGCTAACAATAATCCCATCACTTTCTGTTGATGCAATAGAATTTAATTGTTCCAATTGAATTGGAGTATAAAATGAATTATAGTCATTATATCCATAAAAAACCCCAAACAGTACCCATTTTTTATCGATATTATCATATGCGAATAATGGAGAACCACTATCTCCAGGTTGAGGATGATTAGGAAGAGGCCCCATATGATCTCCAAGATTTCCTGTTGGTGACATATACACCCCACCCCACCAGTTCTTATAAGTTATATCTCCAACGGTACCACCTGTTAATACGGCATACGGATTAGCTATTGTTTTATTGCTTTCTGTAATTATTTGTGAACCTGAACCAATTCTTATAAATTGTGTATATCTTTTCTCATCGAATTTATTACCGACATCAATCTTAGCTACCTCCATCGGTGCAACTTCTGTTACTAATTTATTTAGTCTTGGGGCATGAAAATCTACAGAAGGATTATTATTCCTGTTTACAATAGTGTATAAATTATCGCCGACCCCAAAACTAACGTTCGTGTACCCCCCGTTGTGTTTAACGCTTGCTATGTGTTGAGCATCTACAAGTGTTGCTATACCTAATGTAGAAATACTACTAAAATCAGGCACAGGGATTGTAAGAATATTTTTTATATTGCCATTTTTATCATATATAGGAATATTTTTATTACCAGGAGCAAACATTCCTTTATTTTCAGCAAAATCTCTGTATGTTTGAAAAGGTATATCATTGCTCAGAATTGCTGTATTTCCATAGGCTGAATATAGAATACAGAAACAGGCAAGGTATTGTGTCAATTTCTTGATACGATATCCTTTTTTACAAACATGTCTTGCTAGTTCGGAAACGACTTTCAGACTATGCGTTTTGTAACAATATTTGAGAGAATAAATTTTATTCATGATTAATGCTCGTCAATTTTATAATAAATATGCTTTTGAAAAGCGTGAATATATTCCTTAATTTGAAATATTAGTCAATATTGATTTTTTTGTCTTTATTGTCTTTTTTATCTTTTTTTTGTTATGCTTGGCATGAAAATTAACCGATCTCATAGCTTTGTGCGCCGAACCCGAGAATATTATTCCTTTGTTCACTCATCTGTTGCCTTGCCCAAGCGAATTGTTAAAAAGACGTTTAGGTTAAATTGAAAAGAAAAGGATATCCAAATTTATATATTGACTAGTGATTTGTGATTTAGAATAATATAAAATTGCACAGATTATGTATTCATGATCATCAGTGTTTAATGGCCGCATATCAGAAAACCATATTACCATGGTATTCCCAAGACTTCAGGGAAACCATCTTCAGATGTTAGTGAAACTCATTAACACACTCATATTATTGCTGATAAGATTCCTGATGTGATTATAAGAATTATCTGGTAACATCCTTATCCTGTAAGGCATTTTTCTAAAAACACATATTACAATGAGCTGTTTAGGGAACAAATTACATCTCTCTAAATACTTGGTTTGTTCTGTTTATCAAATAACAGAGTATACCAGAATTTGTTAAAGTTCATTATGGATTCGAATGCTAAGTAACTTACAAACTTCAATATTTCGCTTTGTGTAGTAAGAATCATATAATAGCTCCTTATTTACCAAGCATCTTGAGATGCTTAGTAACATTTGGTTTAATACATTCACTAAGTGACTTAGTATCCTAAATTTTTTAAAGTAATCAGTTAATCTTTCAATTATTTTGTCACAACCTAGCATTAGTTCAGGTATGTCGGTCAGCATTGACAAGGGAGTTAATGTAGTCATCAACCAATTGGGAATATTATGGATTGTGTAACCCACAGTTTTTATCTTCATCTATAGTGGTTTATTGCTGTCAATAGGTTCTTCCAGCCCCTTTTTTACCAGCTCTTCCTGACAGATTTCTCACAACCTTAGATTTTACCATTCCTGGCATTACCCCAATTCTCCCAAAAACGGTAAACCAGCTCTCAGCCCGCATCATTACTGGCTTAAGACGGGATCCCTGCGGCAAAATGCGCCTTTACGTATTTGGTTTTACCCGCAATAATGCATGATAATCAAACAAAAGGATCCGCGCGCTGCGATTTATTGTCGTGGAAGGATCCGGGCGTTCAGGTCAGAATACCTGTATCCATAAACAGTGCGTGTGCTACGTGAAAAATAACTCATGAACAATGTCATTCCCCTGCAGAATTCACCAGAACGCGTCTCCCTGTTACCCATTGCGCCGGGGGTGGATTTTGCAACAGCGCTCTCCCTGAGAAGAATGGCCACTTCCACGGGGGCCACACCGGCCTACCTGCTGGCCCCGGAAGTGAGTGCCCTTCTTTTCTATATGCCGGATCAGCGTCACCATATGCTGTTCGCCACCCTCTGGAATACCGGAATGCGTATTGGCGAAGCCCGGATGCTGACGCCGGAATCATTTGATCTGGATGGTATAAGACCGTTTGTGCGGATCCTGTCCGAAAAAGTGCGTGCGCGACGCGGGCGTCCGCCAAAAGATGAAGTCCGCCTGGTTCCGCTGACAGATATAAGCTATGTCAGGCAGATGGAAAGCTGGATGATCACCACCCGGCCCCGTCGTCGTGAACCGTTATGGGCCGTGACCGACGAAACTATGCGCAACTGGCTGAAGCAGGCTGTCAGACGGGCCGAAGCTGACGGGGTACGCTTTTCGATTCCGGTTACACCACACACCTTCCGGCACAGCTATATCATGCACATGCTTTATCACCGCCAGCCCCGGAAAGTAATTCAGGCACTGGCTGGTCACAGGGATCCACGTTCGATGGAGGTCTATACACGGGTGTTTGCGCTGGATATGGCTGCCACGCTGGCAGTGCCTTTCACAGGTGACGGGCGGGATGCTGCAGAGATCCTGCGTACACTGCCTCCCCTGAAGTGACGGCATACACGCTTCCTTATATAAGCAGTGGTAAGCAGAACAGACATAACATAAGCTGGAGCAGGTAGATAAGCTGTAGTGAGTAAGCCATGTTTTATGAAGTGAGCAATGCCTCTGCATCGGGTTACGGGGCGACTTATGTAAGGAACAGGCAGATGGCAGCTCAGCCAGAGACCGTACAGCAGGAAACTGAATATAAACTACAGTGAGCACATCACTCACTGCAGCTGTTAATATAAACTGTAGTCAGTAAAGAGTCTCTCTTATCTGACTACAGTTTATGTTCAGCGGGATTTGAAGAGGTTTTCCAGGTCATCCAGCGTGATGCCCAGTTTTTCAAGCAGGGCAAGCTTCTCCGCCATCTCCGGACTGACTTTTTCCGCAGGTGAAGGTGGCAACGGATTTTCCTTACTCTCATCGTTCGGCGCTTTTAACCGGGGACGCCGGTAGTGAATACAGAAGAGTTTTGTCCGTCCCCGCTGGATCTCCGTGTAATCAAGATATCCAATCTCGCGCAACTGCTCCATTGCCCGTCTGACCGTCTGGTTCTGGGAAAATACAGGAGACTTCAGATTGAGGCGGGCACGCAGGCGCGCCAGCGATATCGGTGCCGGATCCCGGGGCAGGCTCTCTATAAAGGTGTAAAGAGCCTGGGCGGACTCCCGCCGCTTCAGGGCATTGATGGCCTTGAGCTGCAGCAGCACTTTCCGGTCAAACTGGTACAGTTCAAAAAGGCGGGGATCAGCCTGTAACTGAACAATATCCCGTTCAGTATCGTAGTAGGCTGACTGTACCAGATGGGTGATGTATTCCCGGGTGTGCTTCTCATCGGTGCGGGAAAAGGAGATCACGGTACCGGCAATGCGTTTCAGGGAAGGGCTGATGCGCTCACGCAGCCTGCGTGATGACTGGCTTGAGGGTATACCACACAGTTTTGCAAACTCGACAAAAGGCAGTTCAACTTTGTCACCAGTCACGTTATGGCGGGCAAAGGAATGAATGATCCCCACCCAGGTCTTGAAATCGTTATCCATATCCAGCCGGGGGCCGGTGATCTCAACCTTATCGAATCCTTCTGCACGGGCCAGGGAAAGACGCGTCAGTTCTTCCGTGGCATCGGTGCGTGACAGTGTATTTTTTTTACTGTTCTTCAGTGACTTAAGGGTCGGTACAAAGACGCCCAGACGCATCAGCGCCACAGGTTGTACGGTGTTGTTATTGTTTGGTGTCAGTGTCACCAGCTCACCGGACGACTTATCCACCTCGCCGAACAGTTTTTTGATGTCTGAATTTTCGTTTTCCAGAAAGCCTCCTGCCTGTGGACAGTAAAAGAATAAACAGAAAATCGTGTGTCAGAACCCCGTCAACTGACTGAAGAAAAACCTGCAGTCTGTATTTAACAACTGAGTCTGGCGTACTGACCATAGTTTATGTCATTAACTTACTTCAGTATATGCATTACTGAATACAGCTTATCATGAACCTGTTACAGTTTATCCATAACATGCCACAGCTTATGTGAACGTGGTCCCGGCCCATGAGTGACAAGGTTTGCAGCGATATGGGGATCTTTAATGGATCCTTTGTTGATCATTCATGGATCTGTTTACTGGATCGGGCCTCTGGATATGTGGATAAATCATTCCAGAAAAACAACATACATTACCGATTATGAAGGCTTCAGGGCGTACCTGCTCACTGTAACTACAGATATATTGCGCTTCCTCGCCAGTTCGCGGGCTTCGCCCGGTCACCGGTCTGCGGCGAGCACCGACAACATACAGACAGAAGTCGCCTGATATACCGATAATGTATATATACCCCTCCTATACTGCGTACTCTCTGAGGATGTGCAATGTGATTTATGCAGTGGCGTTCGTCAGGAATGTGTAGTGGATCATAAAATCAGGACACCGGAACAACCTGTTTCCATTTTTCTTCATGCGGCAAGGCGATAAACCACCATTGTTTGTATGAGGTCGATAAACGTTGTAATAAGCATTTATCCACTGATTTATTCGCGTACTGCATGGCAATCACCATAACCACCTTTCGGAAGCCATTCACTTTTAAGGCTGCGAAAGACTCTTTCCATCGGCGAATTATCCAGAAAATTCCCTCTGCAACTCATACTTTGCATTACCCCATAACGCCAGAGTAACTTTCTGTATTTATTGCTTTTATACTGAACACCTTGATCTGAATGAAACAGCAGGCGACCATCACGCGGTCGTGTTTCCAGTGCATTACGCAAAGCCCTACACTCCAACTCAGCATCAGCGGTTAATGAGAGGGCTGAACCGATAATCCGCCGTGAATTATCTCATTCTTTCACTGGCAAGATTATAAACGTCACTGCGCTCACGTTTACCCACAGCTACAACAGCGATAATTAATTGTTCGTCAATCACCTGATAGACCAGGCGAAAACCTGACGCACGTAATTTTATTTTGTAGCAGTCCTTTATCCCGCGCAGTTTTGCGGAAGGAATATGCGGATTGTCACAGCACTTTTTTAGCTTTTTCGCAAACTGTTGCTGAATAGTCTTGTCCAGTTTTTGCCACTCTTTCAGCGCATCTTCCCTGAATTTTACCTGATACCTCATAGGTATTTATCCAGGTCCACATCATGCAGCGGTTGGTTGCTGCGTTCGGCTACCAGTTTAACCAGCTCCTGATCGTCCAGGGCATCGAGCATCTTTTCGTACAGCTCTGCGGGTACACAGTAGAAAGCAGGCTGATTACGGTTCAGGATAGCGACCGGGAAACCATCACCGGCGCTGACTGTCGCCATCGGATTTTTCTTCAGCTCGCTGACACTGGCGCTTGTATCACTGAGAATAATGTTAGGCATAGGCCACCTTTCAAGACTATTTAACCAGTCTCAAAGATACTCCTTATATGACCTGTTAACAAGTCTTTTTGTTGTTTTTTTATACAGATGGACAGAATCACCTGAATGTCCAGGTAGTGCGGGAATTAAACAAGGGGCGTAAAAAAGGCCGCTTGCGCAGCCTGATGATGGCATTCAGCGCTGATAGAGCCGAACCCACTCGATGATCTCGTTAAGCTGGTCGTTATCCAGTTCCGCGCAGTTCGCAAAAATTGCTTCCGCCACGCGCCCCTGATGCTTTTCAGTCGTGGAACCGATACCCGCCACGCCGCCCATACCTTGTTGTCCGTTGTCAGTAAGGACTTGCCGCCCCGTTGATGTGACAAACTGTTGAGCCTTGATTTCCATCATATTATCCCTGTTTGAGCACTTTGCCGTGGCATCACTATACCAGGGGAGATCTCGCGCTGCCAGCAGAACTGGACGGAATAACCTGAACGTCCATTCTGGCATGGCATCAATGAATGTCCGTTCTGTGCCAGAGGTGGGTGTCACCTACCCGTATCCTAATATAACACTCTGACGCGCCCAACGGTCTTGTCTAACCCCTCGCCTGCTCAGAGACAATGTCTAACTATGCGGTTTGATGTGAATGGTGACTTGCAACGTACGATAATTTGATGGCAATGCAAAATATATTGTACGTCTTTCATGTTTGTGTACAATGTGATTGAACTTTGTACGCAATATATGGGCAGGGAATCTATCTCAGAGGAAAACTATGAAACGAGATTACGGTAGTGTCGGTACCATAGCGCTCAGAGCAAGTGCTCTACTTCAGGCCATGAGTCGGGATATTGAGGAGCAAAGAAAAGAATTCAATCTGACAGAGTATCATCAAACATATACTCGTAATGCGGTCGCAAAATTGCCGAAGCTGAGCCGACGCATCGTCGAACTGGCCGTTAAAGAAATGGAAGAAAGTGGCTATGAATTTAATAAAAAGCGGGTAGGCAACGTCGAGCAATATGCATTAACAATTCAGAACGTTATTGATATTTACGCTCACCGACAGATACCAAAATATCGCGATGTTCATAAAGAACCTTACGTAATTTTTGTCGTCAACTTGAAAGGTGGGGTTTCAAAAACCGTCAGTACAGTAACGCTGGCGCATGCACTACGAGTACATCCGGATTTGCTGCGTCATGACCTTCGTATCCTTGTGATCGACCTTGACCCGCAGGCGTCCAGCACTATGTTTTTGGACCATACCCATAGTATTGGTACAGTCCTTGAAACTGCCGCCCAGGCAATGCTAAATAATCTCGATGCTGAAACACTGCGAGAAGCGGTTATCCGACCCACTATGATTCCTGGCGTTGATGTCATCCCTGCTTCTATTGATGACGGCTTCGTAGCAAGCCAATGGGAGTCTTTGGTTGCTGAACACCTTCCTGGTTTTAAGCCTTCTGAAGTACTCAGGAAAACCATCATTGACCGTATCGCTGATGATTATGATTTTGTCTTTATTGATACTGGCCCTCATCTTGATCCATTTCTTCTCAATGGCCTGGCGGCGAGTGATTTACTTCTCACCCCTACTCCCCCGGCGCAAGTTGATTTCCATTCAACTCTCAAATATTTGACTCGTTTACCTGAAATGCTAGAACGTTTGGAAGAAGAAGGCGTTGAGCCCCGCCTCAGTGCGAGCATAGGGTTTATGTCCAAAATGACCAGTAAGCGCGATCACGAAACTTCCCATAGCCTGGCTCGTGAAGTGTATGCGAGTAATATTCTTGACTCATCGCTTCCGAGACTGGACGGGTTCGAACGATGTGGTGAATCTTTTGACACTATCATCAGTGCTAACCCTGTTTCGTATCCAGGAAGTGCAGAGGCATTGAAAAAAGCTCGTACCGAAGCGGAACGATTTACTAAAGCCGTTTTTGACCGCATTGAATACATTCGGGGAGCATCTAAATGAAAAAGGTTTTAGCTCGAGGGCGAGTTCTCGGCAATAGCAATTCAGAGTTCGCTCGCATGCTTGAAGGTGACGGAGAGATCAAAACGTTTACTCTTAAGTCTGGGAAACAAGCAAAATTCATTAAAACGGTTGTATTAAGCGGAGATATAGAATCTAAAACGTTCGTTGATGCATCTGTTAATGGACGCGATCAGACTATGCTTTCGCGTGAGTCAGTTAGTGACATAACTCGCACGATTAAACTTCAGCAATTTTTTCCGGCTATTGGTCGGGAAGTAGATGGACGAATTGAAGTATTAGACGGTACGCGTCGTCGCGCTGCCTGTATCTATAACAACGTAAAATTCGAAATACTGGTTACAAAAGACAGTATTGATATTGCCGACGCGAGACAACTTGCAAAAGATATACAGACAGCCAGAGAGCATAGCCTCCGAGAACTAGGAAAACGCCTTGAAGTTACTTATGGGGCAAGTATGACAAAAGAAGAGATCGCTCAGGCTGAAAGCATCTCTCCGGCAAAAGTAACACGCGCATTTCAGGCGGCATCAGTACCGGATGAAATGATCTCTGTATTTCCGGTAATCAATGATATTTCGTTGTCGGACTATCAATTTTTGTTGAAACTGTCTGAAAAGGCAACCAACAAAAAAATGTCAGTGGAAGAGTTTATGGATAGAGTTCGCCAAAAACTGATGGCTTTACCTGACTATCCAACAATTGAGAAAAGCAAAATCCTGGCGGTCTTCAGGTCTGAAGGAAAATTGCTTACAGACCGGCCTGTAAAAACAGTTGAAACTGAGAAGTTGAAAGAGTTTTCTGATCGTAACCAATTTGCCAGAAAGAAGACTGACCCCAGAAAGCGTCTTGTTGTTTATGAGTTCTCCCGCATATCTAATGAGGTGCAGTTAGAAATCGATGAGGCTATAAAAAACATTCTAAGAAAACTGCCTGAATAGGGTATGCCGGGTTAATATCAGGATGCCAAATGGCATCCTTTTTTTGCAATTTTCACCACGCTTTTTTCATGCTTATTTCACTGAATATAAAGTATTTTTTTTAATTCTTTCATAGTGAAATCACCATGAATTTCTTTTTTTCAAAGTCTGGCGACCGGTAGTTCGTTCCAGCGGGTAGTGTATGCCGGTGACAACATCTCACGCTTTATCTGCCTTTCTGGCGCAATGCCTCGGCCTGCAAACCACACTTTCCCCAGACCGGAATGGTTAATGCTGTCCACGACTTTCAACGGCTGGTTACTGTTGCTCCGGGGAGCAGTCACTTATGTGGCCGCCGTGTCGTGTGCGGGCTGTGCCGTGCCTCCATCTTAGCCGGGCTGGCGGGGATGCAAGGGTACGCTTCGCCGCTGCGGTCACCCGGTCCCTCCTTCCCGTCTGCCGTGATTTTCCGGTCGTTCACCCGCTCAGATTTCGCGGTCTCACCCTCCAACTCCTGTCAGCCGTGTGCGTCAGGCTGCGATTTCCCTTGCGCCCTGTGCATCCCCGCCTTATCGCCCGGCTTTTATGGAGGCACGGCACCGCCCGGTGTCGCGGAATATGTGAACAACGGAGGAAATCCCATGCAGTATGCAAAATCTGTCATTCTGAACGTTGAAGAAATCGACTGTCTGTCTTTTCTGCCTTACCTGTTTGGCAACGATTTTCTGTATGCCGAGGCATCTGTGTACGCGCTGGCGAAAAAAATGATGCCGGAATATGAAGGCGGATTCTGGCACTTCATCCGCCTGCCGGACGGTGGCGGTTACATGATGCCGGATGGCGACCGTTTTCATCTGGTCAACGGTGAAAACTGGTTTGACCGTACGGTCAGCGCCGATGCCGCAGGCATCATTGTGACTGCTCCCCGCCCGCACTGGGCGAGGGTTCTCGGCGGTTTTTTGCTGATTAACGGACGGGGCGGCAATGCCGTCCCTGTAAAGGCGACGAGAACATGTACTGTTAAAGAAATTATCCGCGAAGTGCTGGATACAGACGTGCCGGACAGTGAATGTGTTTTTGCCGTGGTGCTGACCCGTGGGGATGTGCGCCATATGGCTCAGGACTGGAGCCTGTCAGACGATGAGCTGGAAACCGTCATGCAGCGGCTGGACGATGCCTTTGAATATGGTGCGGATGTCAGCGTTGTTCACGGCGTTGTTCGTGAACTGATGGAAGAAAAGCGCGCCAGCAGTCAGGTGACAGTCCCGGCGGTGATGCTGGAAAAAGTGATGGCGCTGGCAGGCAGTGAAATGAAGCGCCTGTATGCCGTCGGGAGTGAGAACGGAGGCGACGGTGACGCATTCGTCAGGGAAGAACGCGAAGCAATGGACGTTGTGTTACAGGCGCTGGACGGGGAGCACATGTCATGAATATCAGCACAGAAACCCGCGAAATTCTGCGCAATTACAAAGCTGTGATTAATGCACGACGTCGTGAGATGGGGCAGAAACCGCTCACCACAGCGCAGATTGTTGATGAAATCTGCGATTTTGTGGCGAATCAGCAGGCGGTTTTCCTGGGCGGTCAGTACATCCTTCAGGGCAGCAGACACAGGTGATACAGGACAGGCGGTGGAGGCCGCCTGTCAGCCCGCGCGCCCCCCTGGCAGGCTGACGCCTGCCGGAAGGGAAGCGGGCCACGCTGACGCGTCGCCCGTTACCCTTCCCGTTTGTGATGTGTCCGGAATATTTTTTTTCTGATGTTATTTTTCTGTGGTTACCGTGCTTGTTATTGTTCTTCTTCCTCTTCTTCCTCTTCTTCCTCTTCTTCCTCTTCTTCCTCTTCTTCCTCTTCTTCCTCTTCTTCCTCTTCTTCTTTCCGTTCCTCTCCTGTTTATGGCTTTCCCGGGCGTCCCCCTGGCGGGGCGGGCTGTCGTGAACGGAGCCAGCGGAGCTGCCTCCGCCCTGGCGGGCTTCCATCCCTGACGCAAAACCCCGGGTTTGCAGCGACCAGAACGGTCGCGCCACCCTTGTCGCGCCGTGGCCTGCGCTCCTGGCATCCCGGCAAAAAGACGCCGGGATGTAAGGCGCAACGCCGTTTCGCGCACGCGCTCTCCGTCGTTGCGGCGGTTCCCTGCTCATTGCCTGCCGGGTGCCACACACCCGTATGAGTCCCTGTCGCCGGGGGCTGATACAGTCACAACCTGCCGCACCTGTCCAGGGTAAATGAACAGCCCACAAAATTTTTTACCCAAAACCCGGTAAAAAATTTTGCGTTCTGCCCCGGACAGGTGCGTCAGGCCGTGGCAGTGATGCCCCTTGCGGCGAAGGTTCTCAAACGGGTGACGTTCATACCACAGGGAATACAGCAGCAGGTTCCCGCGAAACGTCAAAACCGCGGCTCCCGAAACTCAACGGGTGATGTTCTTTAAAAATCAGGATTTATTTCAGGCTCCGGCAATACGCATTTATTTGTTCTGTCAGTCATCCGGCTGGCAGGTAATGAGAACGCAGGAACAGAAGGAGGAAAACACCGGAAAGCGTCAGATGCAGATATGAAAAAAGCAGGTCAGGGACCTGCTTAATCCACACCGCAGAGACTGCACGAACAGTCTTTACGGTTTCATTAATTAACGTCATAAGAGGCTAAATTATGACAGTAAGTATTGTTTCACCTTCCGCAGCGGCTGTAAAGCCCTGCCGTCATCCCCGTTTCAGACGCGAAGACATCCCCGCGCCGGAAATTGACCCCGTGCTGAAAGCCTTCGGGCGACACATTGCCCGGAGTTTTCACCGGGGGCGTGGTGTACACATCCCCGCCATGAAAAACACGGCCTTCGGGCAGGTGCTCCGCACACTCGAACTGAAACGCGCTTTTAACTGATGAGGTGAGCCGCCCCGTGAGGGGCGGCAACAGACGGAAGGAGAACATTTTATGACATTAGCAGCAATCACCATGACCGCCCCGGAAGCCGCCAGCCCTGTGCAGATGTACCGCGCGACCTACTCACCGGATGACAACAAACTGCGCCTGTATGCCGCGTCACGTCTTGACCCGGAGACGTATAAAAAAGTACATGATGCCGGTTTTCGCTGGGCACCGAAACAGGCGCTGTTTGTGGCGCCGGCCTGGACGCCGGACCGGGAAGACGTGCTCCTCTCACTTGCCGGAGAGATTGAGGATGAAGACAGCACGCTCGCTGAGCGTCAGGAAGCTCGGGCGGAGCGGTTTACCGGATACAGCGGAAAGCGGGCCAGTGAATCCGCACAGGCACTTGATGAAGTGGAAAGACTGGCCGCGATGATCCCGCCCGGTCAGCCCATTCTTGTGGGGCATCACAGCGAACGCCGCGCCCGTCGTGATGCGCAGCGTATTGAAAACGGCATGAAACGTGCTGTGATGCTCTTTGAACGTGCGGAATACTGGGAAGAGCGGGCGCGGTCGGCACTGCTTCACGCGAAGTATAAAGAACGTCCGGATGTTCGCTGGCGTCGTATCAAAAAAATCGAAGCTGATTTGCGCAAGGCTGAAAAGACCATCGCACAGTCGCAGAAATATCTGACGATGTGGCGGGCTGAATCGCTGGATCTGAATATGGCAAAACTTATCAGCAGTTATGACCGAATCAGTGCCTGTTTCCCTCTGGATACGTATCCGCGCCAGGCAGAAAAAAGCCAGTATGAAGGGAGTCGGTCGTTATGGTCAGCCCTGGATGATGACATCATCACCACGGAGCAGGCCCGCGAAATTGCGATCCGCTGTCATGAACGGCAGATTCAGCGTCAACAACGCTGGGTTAACCACTATCAGAACCGCCTGATCTATGAGCGTGCCATGCTGGTCGAAAGCGGCGGCGTGGTTACCCGGACACAGGATTTTGAGCCGGGCGGACAGGTTTTCAGCCGGGGCGAGTGGCTGACCATTATCCGCGTGAACAAAAGCAACGGGGCGGTGAGTTCAGTCACAACGCCAAATTACAGTTTCCTCGGGTACAGCGGCACGATGAAAGTGACGCCCGATCGCATCACGGACTACAAAGCACCATCGGCAGAAGAGGCTGCCGTCGCCAGTCAGGCCGCGAAGCGTCCGCCGGTAGTCAACTATCCGGGGGAAGGTTTCCGGGAAATGACAAAGGCACAGTGGGCCGCCCTGCCCCGGGACTGTAAGGCCGTGCGCAGTGTGGCAGAAGCAGAAGACCACGGGGCATACCGCTACCGCCGCACAATGGACAATAATTTCCGCCTGGTGAATGTGTATATCACCGACATGAAAATCACGGAAATCCCACAGAAATAAGGTATATCCCCCGGGGAAAATCCCCGGGGGATGACGGAGATAATGACATGCACAGTCAGTTAAAAGAACGTATCAGGCTGACGCGCGGAAGGCTGGATAACGCTGCGCCGGTTGCTGAAATCTGGGCTGAATCTCAGCTCTTTGTGACACCTGCCCCGGTCTGTGATCGCCTGGTGACGCTGGCGGAGATCAGCAACCATGATCACATTCTGGAGCCCTCTGCCGGCACCGGAGCCATACTGCGGGCGATTCGGGATATCGCGCCGGGGGCCATGTGTGATGCGGTGGAGATTAACAGCGGGCTGGTCCGGTATCTGCGGGATAATTTTAACGGTGTCAGGGTACAGTGCGGTGACTTCATGGAATGGCAGCCGGTGCAGTATTACAGCCGGATCATTATGAATCCGCCGTTCAGTCACGGGCAGGATATCCGACATATCCTGCGGGCCTTTTCCCTGTTGCGTCCGGGTGGGGTGCTGGTTGCCGTCTGTCTCAACGGGCCACGCCAGCAGGAGAAGCTGTTACCGTTTTCTGACGTCCGCGAGGAGCTGCCGCGCGGCACGTTTGCTTATACCGATGTCCCGACGATGATTATTCGTCTGCGTGCTTGAAGACGCCGGTGTCAACAACGGATGAAAAGTGATCCACTTATATCTCCACCAACGGCCCAATATTGATCCACCGTTTTACTCAGGATTAGCTTCTGCTATAACCCCGGCCTTTCGTTTCTGTCTGAGTCGATAGCTTTCTCCTTTGATTTGAACGACATGTGAGTGGTGTAAGATACGGTCCAGCATCGCTGAGGTCAGTGCTGCATCACCGGCGAACGTTTGATCCCACTGCCCGAACGGCAGATTGGATGTCAGGATCATTGCGCTCTTTTCGTAACGTTTAGCGATGACCTGGAAGAACAGCTTTGCTTCTTCCTGACTGAACGGCAGATAGCCTATTTCATCAATGATGAGCAGGCGGGGGGCCATTACTCCACGCTGAAGCGTCGTTTTATAACGGCCCTGACGTTGTGCCGTAGATAACTGAAGTAACAGATCTGCTGCTGTTGTGAAGCGAACTTTGATACCTGCACGGACTGCTTCATAGCCCATCGCTATTGCCAGATGGGTTTTCCCCACACCTGATGGCCCCAGTAATACGATATTTTCATTACGTTCTATGAAGCTGAGTGAGCGTAACGACTGGAGTTGCTTCTGCGGTGCTCCGGTGGCGAATGTGAAGTCATACTCTTCGAACGTTTTCACCGCCGGGAAGGCTGCCATTCGGGTATACATCGCCTGTTTACGTTGATGACGTGCCAGTTTTTCTTCATGAAGCAGATGCTCCAGGAAGTCCATATAACTCCATTCCTGGTCTACTGCCTGTTGTGACAGCGCAGGCGCTGCGCTTATAAGGCTTTCCAGTTGCAACTGCCCGGCGAGCACCATCAGTCGTTGATGTTGCAGTTCCATCATCACGCCACTCCTCTGCAGAATGAGTCGTAGATGGAGAGTGGATGATGCAGGGGGTGTTTGTCGAAGTTCACCAGATTTTCATCAAGATGCACGTCATACTCTTTTTTCTCCGGAGGCAGTGCCAGCATGGACTGCTGCTCTTCGAGCCAGCGATCGCAGGGACGTGCCTGGATTGTTTCATGCTTTCGTTGGTTAGCGACATCGTGCAGCCAGCGCAGACCGTGGCGGTTGGCTGTTTCAACATCGACAGTGATCCCCATCGGGCGCAGGCGAGTCATTAGTGGGATGTAAAAACTGTTACGGGTGTACTGCACCATCCGTTCCACCTTACCTTTAGTCTGTGCCCTGAAGGGGCGACACAGTCGGGGAGAGAAGCCCATCTCCTTGCCGAACTGCCACAGCGAAGGATGGAACCGGTGCTGACCGGTCTGATATGCGTCACGTTGCAGAACCACAGTTTTCATATTGTCATACAACACTTCGCGCGGCACACCACCAAAGAAGCGGAACGCATTACGATGGCAGGTCTCCAGCGTGTCATAACGCATATTGTCAGTGAATTCGATGTACAGCATTCGGCTGTATCCGAGAACAGCAACGAACACGTGAAGCGGTGAGCGACCATTACGCATAGTGCCCCAGTCAACCTGCATCTGTCGTCCGGGTTCAGTTTCGAACCGAACGGCAGGCTCCTGCTCCTGAGGAACCGAGAGAGAACGAATGAATGCCCTGAGAATGGTCATTCCGCCACGATATCCCTGGTCTCTGATCTCGCGAGCGATTACCGTTGCCGGGATTTTGTAAGGATGAGCATCGGCGATGCGTTGACGAATATAATCCCGGTATTCATCCAGGAGTGAAGCAACAGCAGGTCGCGGCGTATATTTTGGCGGCTCAGATTTTGCCTGCAAATAACGTTTAACGGTATTGCGGGAGATCCCCAGTTCTCTGGCAATCGCCCGGCTACTCATTCCCTGCTTGTGCAGGATTTTAATTTCCATAACTGTCTCAAAAGTGACCATAAGCTCTCCTGAATCAGGAGAGCAGATTACCCCCTGGATCTGATTTCAGGCGTTGGGTGTGGATCACTATTGCACCGTTCGTGACAGCCGGGCAGGCGGGAGGATAAATGCCCGTCTGCCCGCGCCGGGAAAAGACCGCGCGCCGGTGGCGCTGAAAGGGGCCGCGCTGACGCGCCGCCCCTTACATTACGCGGACATTCTGCTGTGGGCTTCTGTCTTTTCAGATCTGTCATTTGTCTGTTACTGATGATGTTCCTGCTACTGCTACTGCTACTGTTTTTCTTTTTTCTGCTGCTCTGATTACTGTCTGTCTTGTTCTTCTTCTGCCTGTGCCTTTTCCGGGCGTCCCCCTGGCGGGGCGGGCTGTCGTGAACGGAGCCAGCGAAGCTGTCTCCGCCCTGGTGGGCTTCCATCCCTGACGCGAAACCCTGGCTTGCAGCGACCGTTCCGGTCGCACCGCCTCTGTCGCGCCGTGGCCTGCGCGCCTTACATCCCGGCAAAAGGCCGCCGGGATGTAAGGCGCAACGGCGTTTCGCAAACCGCGCTTCACGTCGTTGCGGCGGGTGCCTGCCCGTTGTTGTGTCCGGTGCCATTCACCTGTTTAAGCCCCTGTCGCCGGGGGCAAAGACAGCCACAACCGTCTCCGCCAGTCCAGGGGTGAAATGCACATCCCACAAAACTTTTTGCCCAAAAGCAGGCAAAAACTTTTGCGGTCTGCCCCCGGACAGTCGTTTTCGGCCGTGGCAGTGATGCCCCTTGCGGCGAAGGTTCTCAAAAAGGTGATGGTGAATACCGGAGGGAACAAAAGGCAGGTCCCCGCAAAACGTCAAAACCGCGGCTCCCGAAACTCAACCGATGATGGGGGCTGAACACCAGAGAGAGGAGAAAGCAGGATGAGTACCCGAAATATCCACGTTAACACCGCGTCGTACACGCTTCTTGTTGCCGGGAAGAAAAAAAACACCGGGGAAGAGTGGGACGTCCTGGAATTCAGCAGCCTGACTGAGCTGAAAAAATATCACAAAAGCCACCCGGAAAAGATGGCCTTCAGCTATAGCTACGCGCTCAGCCGGGGTGTGGATACGCAGTTCCGCCATATCAACATTGCGGAAGCCGATCACTTCAAACAGTTCCTGCGTCAGATTAAGCGTGCCGGCCTCGATATCCGGGCGATCTGCTGACCGGATGTGATGAATATCCCTCCTGATTGTTGCAATCTTGTTAATGGAGATCGGGAGGGATGATATTAAGCGGAAAAATTTTTTATTAAATTTATTCTTTCATAAAGGAGTAGCTGTTATGCGATTAGCTTTCCGTTTTGGTCGGTATAATTCCATCCGCCGTGAACGTCCTTTAACGGATGATGAATTAATGCAGTTCGTGCCTTCGGTATTTTCCGGTGATAAACATGAGTCCCGGAGTGAACGTTATACGTATATTCCAACAATCAATATCATCAATAAGTTACGTGATGAAGGTTTCCAGCCATTCTTTGCCTGTCAGAGTCGGGTTCGTGATTTGGGACGTCGCGAATACAGTAAACATATGTTACGTCTTCGCAGGGAAGGGCATATTAACGGGAAAGAAGTTCCTGAAATTATCCTGCTTAATTCACATGATAGTTCATCCAGTTATCAGATGATCCCCGGAATTTTTCGTTTTGTCTGCACAAATGGCCTGGTGTGCGGAAATAATTTTGGCGAAATCCGCGTTCCACATAAAGGTGATATTGTCGGGCAGGTTATCGAGGGAGCGTATGAAGTACTCGGTGTCTTTGATAAGGTCGCTGATAATATGGAGGCGATGAAAGAAATTCATCTTAACAGTGACGAGCAACATTTATTTGGCAGAGCTGCACTGATGGTCAGGTATGAAGATGAAAATAAAACGCCAGTGACGCCTGAACAAATAATTACTCCCCGTCGTCGGGAGGATAAACAGAACGATCTCTGGACAACCTAGCAGCGGGTTCAGGAGAATATGATAAAAGGTGGATTATCGGGGCGAAGTACCTCCGGTAAAAATACCAGGACAAGAGCCATTACAGGTATTGATGGTGTATCCGAATCAACAAGGCATTATGGATGATTGCCGAACAGTTCAGAAAGTGGAAGTCGTGATAATATAAGTAAAGCCCCGAAAAATTTTCGGGGCTTTACTTATATTATCATTCTTCGGCATCGCTGTGTCGTCTGATATACCTCAATTTCATCAACTGGCTTTTCGGTTGTCTGTAAATATTGTGCCCGCGAAAAATAGTCTGGCAGAAGGCTGCGCAGTTACCGGGTATATATAAGATGGGTTCCCGCTTCGCGGGGCTTCGGCCAGTCAGTATTGTCACTCATATGATATTTTTGTGTGTGGCCTTCCATGCCGCTTTTGCGGCATAACCGGTATCTGACAATGTCTGTAAGATTAATTGTTCTGCACGCTGTTAATTTCCGGAAGTGATTTCTTCGTGGCCGGAAGCCGGATACCTTTACTGCTTTTTATCCCGGTATAAATCCGGTAAACATCTGATGCGTAGGCAAGACGTCTCTGGTTCTGGCGTTCGGTCTTCCTGAATCCGGCATTGTATGCACCAACGGCCTCCCAGGAGACGCCCCATTTTTTAAAGGCTATTGCCAGATAATAAGTGCCGGTATAAATGTTCATGCAGGGATCTGTTGTCAGATGTTCCGGCTTAATTCCGTAGCGGGCCAGTTCGTTAAAATGCTGGGAATCTACCTGCATCAGTCCGCTGCCATATCCCGTTACCGGATTAATACCGATGGCATTAACCCGGTAACGGGATTCTTTCCATGATATTGCTCTCAGTAAATCAGGATCTATTTTGTAATCCCGGCCAGCAAGATCAAAGCAATCAGTGGCCTGGCAGATCTCATTTATAAACATCAGGCAGATGGATAACATCCATTTTTTCATTTTTTCACCTCTGGTGACTTTATCCGTAAATAATTTAACCCACTCCACAAAAAGGCTCAACAGGTTGGTGGTTCTCACCACCAAAAGCACCACACCCCACGCAAAAACAAGTTTTTGCTGATTTATCTTTAATATCATTGAGTTGTATTTTTGGATTTATATTGTTTAAATCTGATTTATTTAAAGCAGCGTCGTTAACGCAGCTACAGCAACGCGCCGACACCGCTTTGTAGGGGTGGTACTGACTATTTTTATAAAAAACATTATTTTATATTAGGGGTGCTGCTAGCGGCGCGGTGTGTTTTTTTATAGGATACCGTCAGGGGCGCTGCTAGCGGTGCGTCCCTGTTTGCACTATGAATTCTAGTGTTTCGAAATTAACTTTGTTTTATGTTTAAAAAAGGTAATATCTAATGGCTAAGGTGAATCTGTATATCAGCAATGATGCTTATGAAAAAATAAAAGCGATTATTGAAAAACGTCGACAGGAGGGGGCGAGAGAAAAAGATGTCAGTTTTTCAGCAACGGCTTCAATGCTTCTTGAACTGGGTCTTCGTGTATATGAGGCTCAGATGGAGCGCAAAGAGTCTGCATTTAATCAGGCCGAGTTTAATAAACTACTTCTTGAATGCGTTGTAAAAACACAGTCATCAGTAGCGAAAATTTTGGGTATTGAGTCTCTCAGTCCTCATGTCTCAGGAAATCCAAAGTTTGAATATGCCAATATGGTTGAAGATATCAGAGAGAAGGTGTCGGTTGAGATGGAAAGGTTCTTTCCAAAAAATGATGATGAATAAAGGGAAATAAATTTTGACTTTGTTCAAATATCAGAGTTTTTAATGGTTCAAACTGATGACAATAATCAGAATAATTAGTATATTAATTACGTGGTTAATGCCACGTTAAAATTTGAACTTGAAAATCGCCGATGCAGGGAGCTTGTCCCTCCCTGCATCGACTGTCCATAGAATCCTTTGAGGAGGTTCCTATGTGTACGATGGATACTAGAGAAAGAGCACTCATACGTCAATCAGGCCTGCCGGAAATTATTTTATCCGCAAAATATCCAGTCTGTGTCCGCACAGAGTCAGGAAAATTCATAGACTCAAACTCTGTTTTTTTACAATTAATAAAGTGTCAGAATAGTGATTCTGAAATATGGTTTTCTGGTATTGATATTGATACGCAAATTTTATTTCATACTGCTGAAGTTGATGCTTTCTCGTCCTCGAATGGAGTGAGTATTATTAATAGTGTAATATTGAATGATGTATCATGGGATGTGGTGGTTGAAAGTACGGAAGTGAATAACTTGAATTTGTTTGTCTGGAGATTCTTCGAAAGATACGTAGTTAGTAGCTTTTTTATAAAGGGCAAGGAGTTTAGTTGTGAACATGACAAATATCGCTTTAATAAGATAATACCGTATCTTTTGGGTTATAGTCATGAGTATTCTTCTCAGAGAATGGATATCTCTGTTGACCAATCTAAAAAAATATTTATGAATTTTAAACAACACTATGGTTTCTCAGACAGGGATGAGTGGTTGCGATATGCTATAATCTCTGATGTGTTATTTTATCTATATCAATACTTCGCTAGTAATATTAACAGCCTTCACTGTAAAGAAATGTAATCATTCCCGGCACTAAAAGTGCCAGTATTTGTTAACGTAATTTACTATTTTGTTGTTTATTTTTGTGTGCGTCTTATGTGAATATTTTGACTAAATCTCTTTTATTTATGGGAGGGAGGGTGATTAAAGGAGCTTTAAGATCTGCGCCAAGTAGAAAGGTTTTACTTACCCTTGATGAGGAAACGAATAAATTATTACTTGGAGCCAGAGAGCGTAGTGGAAGAACGAAAACAAACGAAGCATTGGTGAGGTTGCAGGATCATTTGCAACGTTATCCAGATTTTTATAATGAAGAAATATTCAGGGAGGTGACCGAAGAGAGCGAGTCAACATTTAAAGAACTTTAGTTTTTATCTATCAATATTAAACAGAGGAATCATATGGACGCCGTTTTAAGTGTTCAGGGTGCTTCTGCGCCCGTCAAAAAGAAATCGTTTTTTTCCAAATTCACTCGTCTGAATATGCTTCGCCTGGCTCGCGCTGTGATCCCGGCTGCTGTTCTGATGATGTTCTTCCCGCAGCTGGCGATGGCCGCCGGCAGCAGTGGTCAGGACCTGATGGCAAGCGGTAACACCACTGTTAAGGCGACCTTCGGTAAGGACTCCAGTGTTGTTAAATGGGTTGTTCTGGCTGAAGTTCTGGTCGGTGCTGTCATGTACATGATGACCAAAAACGTCAAGTTCCTGGCCGGTTTTGCCATCATCTCTGTATTTATTGCTGTGGGTATGGCCGTCGTTGGCCTCTGACAGGAAATAAAACGATGTCGGGAGACGAGAATAAACTTAAGAAATATCGTTTCCCGGAAACACTGACCAACCAGAGCCGCTGGTTTGGCCTGCCACTGGATGAACTGATCCCCGCAGCAATATGTATTGGCTGGGGTATCACAACATCGAAATATCTGTTCGGTATTGGTGCAGCGGTTCTGGTTTATTTCGGGATTAAAAAACTGAAAAAAGGGCGGGGCAGTTCCTGGTTACGTGACCTGATTTACTGGTATATGCCAACAGCCCTGCTGCGCGGTATTTTTCATAATGTTCCCGATTCGTGTTTCCGGCAGTGGATTAAATAGAACTGATACCAGGATTGTTATATGGAACACGGTGCCCGTTTAAGTACCAGTCGTGTAATGGCCATCGCCTTTATATTTATGTCAGTGCTTATTGTTCTCAGCCTCTCTGTTAACGTCATTCAGGGGGTGAATAACTACCGTCTTCAGAATGAGCAACGCACTGCCGTGACGCCAATGGCATTTAATGCCCCCTTTGCCGTGTCACAGAACAGTGCCGACGCCTCTTATTTACAGCAGATGGCGCTGTCATTTATTGCCCTCCGTCTGAATGTTTCATCAGAAACCGTCGATGCCTCACATCAGGCGCTTCTGCAATATATCCGCCCGGGCGCACAGAACCAGATGAAAGTTATTCTGGCTGAAGAAGCAAAGCGTATTAAAAACGATAACGTGAACTCAGCCTTTTTCCAGACCAGTGTTCGTGTCTGGCCTCAGTATGGCCGTGTGGAAATTCGTGGTGTGCTTAAAACCTGGATTGGTGATTCAAAACCTTTCACTGATATCAAACATTACATCCTTATTCTGAAGCGGGAAAACGGGGTGACCTGGCTGGATAATTTCGGGGAAACAGACGATGAGAAAAAATAATACGGCAATAATATTCGGCAGCCTGTTTTTTTCCTGCAGCGTGATGGCCGCAAACGATACGCTGGCCCCCACCGTGGTGCCAATGGTGAACGGTGGTCAGGCCAGTGTTGCCATCAGCAATACCAGCCCGAATCTGTTTACCGTTCCCGGTGACCGGATTATCGCCGTGAACAGTCTGGATGGTGCCCTGACCAATAATGAGCAGACCGCCTCCGGCGGTGTGGTGGTTGCCACCGTCAACAAAAAGCCCTTTACGTTCATTCTGGAAACAGAACGTGGTCTGAATCTTTCCATTCAGGCCGTTCCCCGTGAAGGCGCGGGGCGTACCATTCAGCTGGTCTGTGACCTGCGCGGAACCGGAGAAGAAGCCGGTGCGTGGGAAACGTCCACGCCTTACGAATCCCTTCTTGTGACCATCAGCCAGGCCGTCCGTGGCGGAAAATTACCCGCAGGCTGGTATCAGGTCCCGGTGACAAAGGAAACCCTGCAGGCCCCGGCGGGGCTGTCTTCAGTGGCAGATGCCGTATGGACGGGGAATCACCTGAAGATGGTCCGCTTTGCCGTGGAAAATAAAACGCTGTCTGCCCTGAATATCCGGGAAAGTGACTTCTGGCAGCCGGGAACCCGTGCCGTGATGTTCAGCCAGCCTGCCAGCCAGTTACTGGCAGGTGCGCGCATGGATGTGTATGTCATCCGTGACGGGGAGGGCAACTGATGGCCAGTATCAATACCATTGTGAAACGCAAGCAGTACCTGTGGCTGGGGATTGTGGTTGTCGGTACAGCCTCCGCGATTGGTGGGGCACTGTATCTGTCTGATGTGGACATGTCCGGTAACGGTGAAACCGTGGCTGAACAGGAGCCTGTGCCGGATATGACCGGTGTGGTGGATACGACCTTTGATGACAAGGTGCGTCAGCATGCCACCACAGAGATGCAGGTGACGGCAGCGCAGATGCAGAAGCAGTATGAGGAAATCCGTCGTGAGCTGGATGTTCTGAACAAACAGCGCGGTGATGACCAGCGTCGTATTGAAAAGCTGGGACAGGACAATGCCGCCCTGGCAGAGCAGGTAAAAGCCCTGGGTGCTAATCCCGTCACGGCGACCGGTGAGCCTGTACCGCAGATGCCTGCCTCACCGCCCGGCCCGGAAGGCGAACCACAGCCAGGAAACACCCCCGTATCCTTCCCGCCGCAGGGCAGCGTTGCTGTTCCACCGCCGACGGCGTTTTATCCCGGGAATGGTGTCACGCCACCACCACAGGTGACGTACCAGTCTGTGCCGGTGCCTAACCGGATACAGCGTAAGGTGTTTACCCGTAATGAGGGAAAACAGGGACCATCACTGCCGTACATTCCGTCAGGAAGTTTTGCGAAAGCCATGCTGATTGAAGGGGCGGATGCCAATGCCTCTGTCACCGGTAATGAATCCACGGTGCCGATGCAGCTGCGTATCACCGGCCTGGTGGAAATGCCGAACAGCAAGACGTATGACGCAACGGGATGTTTTGTGGGTCTGGAAGCCTGGGGTGATGTGTCCAGTGAGCGTGCCATTGTACGCACCCGCAATATCAGTTGCCTGAAGGACGGCAAAACTATTGATATGCCGATTAAGGGGCATGTCAGCTTCCGGGGTAAAAACGGTATCAAGGGCGAAGTGGTGATGCGTAACGGCAAAATCCTCGGCTGGGCATGGGCGCGGGATTTGTTGACGGTATCGGTCAGGGAATGGAGCGCGCCTCCCAGCCGGCTGTCGGGCTGGGTGCCACAGCCGCTTACGGGGCTGGTGATGTCCTGAAAATGGGTATCGGTGGCGGCGCATCGAAAGCCGCACAGACGCTCAGTGACTACTACATCAAACGTGCCGAACAGTATCACCCGGTGATACCGATTGGTGCGGGCAACGAAGTGACCGTGGTGTTCCAGGACGGCTTCCAGCTGAAAACCGTGGAAGAGATGGCGCTGGAACGCACGCAGAGCAGAGCGGAAGAAGACAATCCGGAAAGTCCGGTTCCTGTTCCGCCATCGGCTGAAAGTCATCTTAACGGCTTTAATACTGACCAGATGCTGAAGCAGCTGGGCAACCTGAATCCGCAGCAGTTTATGTCCGGCAGCCAGGGAGGGGGCAACGATGGCAAATAATATGTCACTCCGTCAGATATGCCATGCCACCCGGTATGTTGTTGCCCAGGGCCTGTGTTGGTTGTTCTGGTGTCTGAAATACGCCGTCATTCTGCCGCTGGCCACAATGGCTCTGCTGGCGTTACTGGTTTTATGGAAGGACAACACCACACCGGGGAAATTGCTGGTTCAGGAGATCGAGTTTGTAAGGGGCAGAACGCCAGCCGGGCTGTATCCGGTCCGATACTGCTCGAACAGTTTTGGTTCCGATTTAGCGATGCCTCCGTCTGTAACGTGCGGTTTTCGCCGGGGGGATGCTGCAGAATATGCCAGGGAGACTGACCAGTCTCTGATGCAACTGTTCACCGCATTATGGGCAACGCTGGCACTGATGTATGTCTCGCTGGCGGTGATCTCCGGAAAATATCCGATGCGACCCGGAAAAATGAAATGTGTCCGGGTGGCAACTGCAGATGAACATCTGAAGGAAGTTCTTACGGAAGATGCTTCCCTGCCGGAAAAAATCAGGAAATGCCATGTTTATTTCCCTGATGACCGAACAAACAGAAGCAACGGAGATAAAAATGAACATGCGTAATATTAATATTATTACTGCACGCTCTGTACCGGATAAAAGCGTATCAGATGATTTTATGAATGCTGTTCTCAGTAACTGCGCCACAAGAATCGTACTTCCTGCACTGAAGGAATTCGGTTCTGAATCATTGCCGCACAATTTTAATATGGCAGCTGTCGGTGTGATGAAGAAGGGTATGTCGATGAGCTTATTTTCTTCTCCGGGAAATACAGTAGTCTTCGGACAACCCTGTGCAGGGAAAACAAATCTGACAGCAGAGTTAATTTCTGCTGTTGTGGGGAATAATAAAAAAGGAGAAGGGCAATGAAAAAGATTTCTTTATTTATTCCTCTGCTGGGGACGTTATTACTTTCTGGCTGTGCCGGAACTAATACGGAATTTGAGTGTAACGCCACCACATCAGATACCTGTATGACGATGGAGCAGGCCAATGAGAAGGCCAAAAAACTGGAGCAGTCCTCAGAAGCAAAGCCGGTTGCGGCATCACTGCCGCGCCTGGCTGAAGGGAACTTCCGGACAATGCCTGTGCAGACCGTCACCGCGACCACTCCGTCCGGCAGCAGACCTGCGGTGACAGCACATCCGGAGCAGAAACTGCTGGCACCACGCCCGCTGTTTACCGCTGCCCGGGAAGTGAAAACGGTTGTTCCGGTCAGTTCAGTTACGCCGGTAACACCTCCTCGTCCGCTAAGAACGGGTGAGCAGACGGCTGCATTATGGATAGCGCCTTATATTGATAATCAGGATGTTTATCATCAGCCATCCAGTGTGTTTTTTGTTATTAAGCCGTCTGCGTGGGGAAAACCTCGTATTAATTAACTGGCCCTGAAGTTGTATATCAGCCGGCAATGCCGGCGGGCTTTCTGTATTCAAAATCTGCCTGTAAAACGAGTGCCCTGTGCGTGAAAAGGGATGGGCGGTAGCGTGTCAGAACATGTCGGGAGGAATATTCCGTGAGTGATGAAGACGATGAAGCATATTCAGTGACAGAACAACTGACCATGACAGGAATAAACCGGATACGCCAGAAAATAAATGCTCATGGTATTCCTGTTTATCTCTGTGAAGAATGCGGAAATCCTATTCCGGAAGCCCGGCGGAAAATATTTCCCGGTGTGACGTTATGTGTTGAATGTCAGGCGTATCAGGAAAGGCAGAGGAAACACTATGCATAAATCAGAAGCTGAAAAAATAGATTCTATTCTGGATGAACATCAACAGATATATCGCAGACATAACCGAATAGATAACATCCTGGCGTTTTGTGCGTGTATTGCATGGGTTCCCTGTATTATTGCTGCGTTCGGCGTTGATGGTATATATCTGAAAATCCTGTTTGCGGTCCTTGCCTGCTGTGGTGCGGTATGCTTTTTTATTTTCTTCTTCACCCTCCTGCCGGAATCACTCATGGTCCTCAGCCGTCAGAGCCTGCTTCAGATTATGCGTCTGACTGAAGACGTACCGGATGCGAGACAGGAACTGCTTAACCGTCTGCTGTCCGGTAAAAAACTGACTGGTCGGGATGAAAAGGATATCCGGCGTCTCTGGCAGGAGAAAGTGGATGCAATGCAGGAGTCTGCCACCCGTCAGCGTGAACAGGATACCATCCGGAAGTTTACTGAAGGGAATAAATCCGAATGAGAATCTGCAGCGTTTTATGACCTCATAAGTTAACTGAAGGAATATTCAGTGATTAATATTTAACTGGAGGTAATAAAGAATGCATACCTTTATCTTTCTTGTGCTGATGAAAAATGTTGGCGGTGGTGGTATCTGGAATATTACACCCATGCCAAATACGGATGTATGTGTACAGATCCTTCGGAGAATATAAGCGCGTGGAGGCAGGGGCTTAGAAAATACAGGGGAGTGTATTGAAGTTAAAACAAATGAACCTTTGAACAACGTGATGGAAACACTGAATGGTGGTGGGCAATGAGTGCTTACTGCTTCGAAGGAAAATGAAATGAAGTCGATATATTTAAAATCTGTTCTGGCTTTTATATTTGTTGGCGTTATGGCTATGTTGATATGTGGTCTTTTTTACAATGATTACCTTGAGCAACAACCTGCAACACCAGAACAACTGACAGAGATTACACAGGATACCCCCTGTGCAGCAGAAGCATTTAAGGAAGCTATTAAGTCTGACACATCTGATTATCAGCCTGAGCCTTTAAGTCTTGGTAAGGCAAAAGAGCTTGCATCAGCGTGTAGAGAAAGAAACGAAATGGCAGAGGTGAAACGGGTAAGAGAAAATGAGCGAAATAAGATACGTGAAAAACAACTTCAGGCATTAAATGATGCTCATTCAGCAAAGGAACATTAATCCTGGTTTCCTGTTAAAAGCCTCCATCTCTTATTTGTGCTGTGGTTTTAAGAATGGCACTGCCTGATATATCCACGGTCACAGACTGATATTTTCCTTTTTTAAACGCACTAAGGAATACTCATATGAGTAATAACCCACTTGAGGCCGTCACTCAGGCGGTTAATTCACTGCTGACCGCGCTTAAATTACCGGATGAATCCGCAAAGGCCAATGAAGTTCTGGGCGAAATGAGCTTCCCGCAGTTCAGCCGTCTGCTGCCGTACCGTGATTACAACCAGGAATCCGGTCTGTTCATGAATGACACCACGATGGGCTTTATGCTGGAAGCCATTCCCATCAATGGGGCGAATGAGTCCATTGTGGAGGCTCTCGATCATATGCTGCGCACTAAACTGCCGCGCGGTATTCCGTTGTGTATCCATCTGATGTCCAGTCAGCTGGTTGGTGACAGGATTGAATACGGGCTGCGTGAGTTCTCCTGGTCAGGTGAACAGGCCGAACGGTTTAACGCCATTACCCGGGCCTATTATATGAAAGCGGCAGCGACACAGTTTCCGCTGCCGGAGGGGATGAATCTGCCCCTGACCCTGCGCCATTACCGGGTGTTTATCTCGTACTGTTCTCCCTCGAAGAAAAAAAGCCGGGCCGACATTCTGGAAATGGAAAACTTGGTGAAAATCATCCGGGCGTCGTTACAGGGGGCCAGTATCACCACACAGACGGTGGATGCACAGGCCTTTATCGATATTGTCGGGGAGATGATTAACCATAATCCGGACTCCCTGTACCCGAAAAGACGTCAGCTGGACCCGTATTCTGATCTGAATTATCAGTGTGTGGAGGACAGTTTTGATCTGAAAGTCCGGGCTGATTACCTGACGCTGGGCCTGCGTGAGAACGGCAGGAACAGCACGGCCCGCATCCTGAATTTCCATCTGGCCCGTAACCCGGAAATCGCCTTCCTGTGGAACATGGCCGACAACTACAGCAACCTGCTGAACCCGGAACTGTCCATCTCCTGTCCGTTTATCCTGACGCTGACTCTGGTGGTGGAAGACCAGGTGAAAACCCACAGCGAAGCCAACCTGAAGTACATGGACCTGGAGAAAAAGTCGAAGACCTCCTATGCCAAATGGTTCCCGTCCGTGGAGAAAGAGGCGAAGGAGTGGGGGGAACTGCGTCAGCGGCTGGGCTCTGGTCAGTCTTCTGTCGTGTCCTACTTCCTCAACATCACAGCATTCTGCAAGGACAATAATGAAACGGCGCTGGAAGTGGAGCAGGACATCCTGAACAGCTTTCGTAAAAACGGTTTTGAGCTGATTTCACCGCGCTTTAACCACATGCGCAATTTCCTGACCTGCCTGCCCTTTATGGCCGGGAAAGGGCTGTTTAAACAGCTGAAAGAGGCCGGAGTGGTTCAGCGCGCAGAGAGCTTTAACGTTGCCAACCTGATGCCGTTAGTGGCGGATAACCCCCTGACACCGGCAGGTCTGCTGGCACCCACCTACCGTAACCAGCTGGCGTTTATCGATATTTTCTTCCGGGGGATGAATAACACCAACTACAACATGGCGGTCTGTGGCACCTCCGGGGCCGGTAAAACCGGGCTGATACAGCCACTTATCCGCAGCGTGCTGGACTCCGGAGGCTTTGCCGTGGTGTTCGACATGGGGGATGGCTACAAGTCCCTGTGTGAGAACATGGGGGGCGTATATCTGGACGGTGAAACCCTGCGTTTTAACCCGTTTGCGAACATCACCGATATCGACCAGTCAGCGGAGCGTGTCCGCGACCAGTTGTCGGTGATGGCCAGCCCCAACGGTAACCTGGATGAAGTGCATGAAGGTCTGCTGCTGCAGGCGGTCAAAGCCTCCTGGCTGGCCAAAAAGAATCAGGCGCGCATTGATGATGTGGTGAATTTCCTGAAAAACGCCAGTGACAGCGAGCAGTATGCCGAGTCACCGACCATCCGCAGCCGTCTGGATGAAATGATTGTGCTGCTTGACCAGTACACTGCCAACGGCACTTATGGCCGGTATTTTAACTCTGATGAGCCGTCCCTGCGGGATGATGCCAGAATGGTGGTGCTGGAGCTGGGTGGACTGGAAGACCGTCCGTCACTGCTGGTTGCGGTGATGTTCTCCCTGATTATCTACATCGAGAACAGGATGTACCGCACGCCGCGTAACCTCAAGAAACTGAACGTCATTGATGAGGGGTGGCGTCTGCTGGACTTCAAAAATCACAAGGTCGGTGAGTTTATTGAGAAAGGCTACCGTACTGCCCGCCGTCATACCGGTGCCTATATCACCATCACACAGAACATCGTCGACTTTGACTCTGACAAGGCCTCCAGTGCTGCCCGCGCGGCATGGGGTAACTCCTCCTACAAAATTATCCTCAAACAGAGTGCGAAGGAGTTCGCGAAATACAACCAGCTGTATCCGGACCAGTTCCTGCCACTGCAGCGCGACATGATTGGTAAGTTTGGTGCGGCCAAAGACCAGTGGTTCAGTTCCTTCCTGCTGCAGGTGGAGAACCACTCCTCCTGGCACCGTCTGTTTGTGGACCCGTTAAGCCGCGCCATGTACAGCTCTGACGGCCCGGATTTTGAGTTTGTGCAGCAGAAGCGTAAAGAGGGGCTGAGTATTCATGAGGCGGTGTGGCAGCTGGCGTGGAAGAAGTCAGGGCCGGAGATGGCTTCGCTGGAAGCCTGGCTGGAAGAACATGAGAAATACAGGAGTGTTGCATGACCACAACGCAAAAAACGACTGATGTTACAGCCCGTCGATGCAGCCACTGGTGGTGGACGGTGCCGGGATGCCTGGCAATGGTGTTACTGAACGCAGCCGTCAGTTACGGCATTGTCAGACTGAACGCACCGGTGACTGTCGCCTTCAACATGAAGCAGACCGTGGATGCGTTTTTTGACAGCGCCAGTCAGAAACAACTGTCAGAAGCACAGTCAAAAGCCCTTTCAGCGCGTTTTAATACGGCACTGGAAGCCAGCCTGCAGGCGTGGCAGCAGAAACACCACGCGGTCATTCTGGTGTCGCCTGCCGTGGTACAGGGGGCACCGGATATCACCCGGGAAATCCAGCAGGATATCGCCCGGCGAATGAGGGCGGAACCATGAGATGCCGGGGGCTGATTGCCCTGCTGATATGGGGGCAGAGTGTGACCGCCGCCGATCTTGGTACCTGGGGCGATCTGTGGCCGGTAAAGGAGCCGGACATGCTGGCGGTGATCATGCAGCGTCTGACGGCACTGGAGCAGTCCGGTGAGATGGGCCGGAAAATGGATGCCTTTAAGGAGCGGGTGATCCGTAACAGCCTGCGGCCCCCTGCCGTGCCCGGTATCGGACGCACGGAGAAATACGGCAGCCGGTTGTTTGACCCGTCCGTCAGACTGGCTGCGGATATCCGGGATAACGAAGGGCGGGTGTTTGCCCGTCAGGGTGAAGTGATGAATCCGCTGCAGTATGTTCCTTTTAACCAGACGCTGTATTTCATCAATGGCGATGATCCGGCGCAGGTGGTCTGGATGAAACGCCAGACGCCGCCCACACAGGAGAGCAAAATTATCCTCGTGCAGGGAAGTATCCCGGAGATGCAGAAAGCGCTGGACAGCCGTGTTTACTTTGACCAGAACGGTGTGCTCTGTCAGCGCCTCGGCATCGATCAGGTACCGGCACGGGTGAGTGCTGTTCCCGGCGATCGCTTCCTGAAGGTGGAATTTATTCCGGCAGAGGAGGGCAGAAAATGAAGCGAAGCCTGTGGCTGCTGATGTTATTCCTTCTCGCCGGTCATGTCCCTGCGGCGTCTGCGGATTCTGCCTGTGAGGGGCGTTTTGTAAACCCGATCACGGATATCTGCTGGAGCTGTATTTTCCCGCTCTCGCTGGGCAGTATCAAAGTCAGTCAGGGTAAGGTCCCCGACACGGCGAACCCGTCGATGCCCATTCAGATTTGTCCGGCACCGCCGCCGCTGTTCAGGCGTATCGGGCTGGCCATTGGTTACTGGGAGCCGATGGCGCTGACGGACGTCACCCGGTCACCGGGATGCATGGTGAACCTGGGCTTCAGCCTGCCGGCTTTTGGTAAAACGGCACAGGGAACGGCGAAAAAGGATGAGAAGCAGGTGAACGGGGCGTTCTATCACGTTCACTGGTACAAATACCCGCTGACGTACTGGCTTAACATCATCACATCGCTGGGTTGTCTGGAAGGTGGTGACCTGGATATCGCTTATCTTTCTGAAATTGACCCCACATGGACGGACAGCAGCCTGACCACCATTCTCAATCCGGAAGCTGTCATCTTTGCCAATCCGATAGCACAGGGGGCCTGTGCAGCAGATGCCATTGCCAGCGCCTTTAATATGCCTCTCGATGTTCTGTTCTGGTGTGCCGGTTCGCAGGGCAGTATGTACCCGTTCAATGGCTGGGTGAGTAATGAGTCCAGTCCGTTGCAGTCCTCCCTGCTGGTCAGTGAACGCATGGCGTTCAAGCTGCACCGTCAGGGCATGATTATGGAAACCATCGGGAAAAATAACGCCGTCTGTAATGAATATCCGTCCCCAATCCTGCCCAAAGAACGCTGGCGTTACCAGATGGTGAATATGTATCCGGACAGCGGACAGTGCCACCCGTTCGGGCGCAGCGTGACCCGCTGGGAAACCGGGAAAAATCCGCCCAACACAAAGAAAAACTTCGGCTACCTGATGTGGCGTAAACGTAACTGTGTCTTCCTGTGAGGTGAATGATGAAGCTGAGTATGAAATCTCTGGCAGCACTGCTGATGATGCTGAACGGGGCGGTTATGGCGTCAGAAAACGTGAACACTCCTGAAAACCGCCAGTTCCTGAAGCAGCAGGAAACACTGAGTCAGCAGTTACGTGAAAAGCCGGACACACAGTTGCAGGCATGGGCAGAGCAGCAGGTCAGGGCGAATCCCCTTCAGCATTCCGATAACCGGTTTCTCGATGAACTGGTCCGCAGGCAGCAGGCGGCTCAGAAAGACAAACCACAGCAGGGCGCCGTGTACTTTGTGTCCTTCTCCATTCCGGAAGAGGGGCTGAAGCGGATGCTGGGGGAAACCCGGCACTACGGTATCCCGGCCACACTGCGGGGCATGGTGAACAATGACCTGAAGACCACCGCTGAAGCCGTGTTGTCCCTGGTGAAAGACGGCGCGACTGATGGTGTTCAGATCGACCCGACGCTGTTTTCACAGTACGGCATTCGCAGTGTACCGGCACTGGTGGTGTTCTGCAGTCAGGGATACGACATCATCCGGGGAAACCTGCGGGTCGGCCAGGCGCTGGAGAAAGTGGCCGCCACGGGTGACTGCCGGCAGGTGGCCCGGACGTTGCTGAATAACCCCGGAGATAAACAAAAATGACTTTACCTGCCGGGTATTATCAGATTGATCCGGAGATCCGTGCACTGGTGGCCGCGATGAACATTTACGGCTTCCGTACATATGCTTCCTGTCAGGGACATGGTTTCCCTGTTACAAAGCTGCCTCCTTATATTGCCTTTGCCTGTCCGGTAAAAATGGCTGCCCTTCTTGAGCAGCGACTGCGGCAGGATGCTGAATCAGCAATACCACGTCTGACATGGGGATGGTCGGTGAAGGGGGCTTTTAACAGTGAGTTTCAGCTCTGTTTCAGGCTTCAGCCCGATGCCCCTCATTACTGGTATAACCGGTATTGTCGTCACTCGTTATGTGCCGATTTCAGAACACTGATATCGTTACTGAAGTCGTTATCTGAGTAGTAATCCCGGTACGTCAAGAAGCCCCATGTACCATAATCCGCCAGCAATAATAATAGCCGTAATAAACAGCCCTGCAAACCACTGGTAAAAGCGATCGCTGCGCCGTTTTTTTCCAAAAGGGTCCGTTGAGCTGCAATTCCCGCACGTTGTGGCTGTTCGACTTAATGCTTTACCACAATCAACACAGTTCTGAAGTTGAGATGACATCACTTCATTCTCCAGTATGGTTCAGGTTATGAAAGAAAAGATAAATACCTTTTTCAGGTCTCTGAATTTTAATTATTCCGTAAAGCCGTGCAATCTTTGTGCAATTGTTTTTTTTCTGAGCTTTTCTGTGTTTGCTGACAGCAACAGTGATTACCGGGCTGGTTCTGATTTTGCTCACCAGATCAAAGGACAGGGAAGCAGCGGTATTCAGGGCTTTAAGCCACAGGAGAGTATCCCCGGCTATAACGCTAATCCGGACGAGACAAAATATTACGGTGGTGTGACTGCTGGCGGGGATGGCGGCCTGAAAAATGACGGCACCACGGAATGGGCGACCGGTGAAACCGGAAAAACTATCACAGAGTCATTCATGAACAAGCCGAAAGACATTCTGTCACCGGATGCACCGTTCATTCAGACCGGCAGGGATGTGGTGAACAGGGCTGACAGCATTGTAGGAAACACAGGCCAGCAGTGTAGTGCACAGCAGATAAACCGCAGTGAATTTACAAACTATACCTGTGAACGGGACACGATGGTGGAGGAGTTCTGCACACGGACTGCCAGGATCACCGGAGACTGGAAATACACGGATGAATATCGTGAGGTGACGATACCGCACTCACAGTTCCGGTTCAGTATGAACGGGCTGAAACTGGTGTTCAGTGTCACGGCTCCGGTAACCGGTACAGTGGAAAGTGCATCATTGTCTGTATACGCCGCTTTTTTCTTCCTGAATTCTCGTTATACCTTCATGAATTCAACGTTCAATGTTGGCCTGGTAAACGGGCAGTCGGGTACTTTCCCCTTGTCCGGGGCGACAGGTTTGCAGGTGACACAGGGGCAGGTACTGACCGGCAGTGGCTGTACTGCTAACGGTAACTGTCTTTCTGGCGGGAACGGTGACCGACAGGTTTATGAGAAACTAGCCAGCGGCGCGTCCACCTTTACGCTGAAACTCAGGATGAAGGTCCGTGATAAAGAATGGGTTCCACGGGTGGAGTGGGTGGAGAGTTGTCCGTTTAATAAAGCGGATGGCGTGCTGAAAGGTACTGAGTGTTCAGAGCCGGGTGGTACGAAAACCGGAGTGATGGAAGGTAAACCCTGGAGCATCACACAGGCATGCTGGGCATACCGGGATAAATATGTCACTCAGTCCGCAGATAACGGCACCTGTCAGAAATATGTCGATAATCCGGCCTGTACGCTGGCCTCACGTCAGTGCGCGTTTTATTCCGATGAGGGAACCTGTCTGCATGAGTATGCCACGTATTCCTGCGAGTCAAAAACATCAGGAAAAGTGATGGTCTGTGGTGGTGATGTCTTCTGCCTTGACGGTGAATGCGATAAGGCACAGAGCGGAAAAAGCAGTGATTTTGGTGAGGCAGTATCACAGCTGGCTGCGCTTGCCGCCGCAGGTAAGGATGTTGCCGCCCTGAATGGTGTGGATGTCAGGGCTTTCACGGGCGAGGCGAAATTCTGCCGTAAGGCCGCAGCCGGCTTCAGTAACTGCTGTAAGGATGGTGGCTGGGGTCAGGATGTGGGGCTGGCGAAGTGCAACAGTGAAGAAAAGGCACTGGGAAAGGCAAAGGACAACAAACTGACGGTGAGTGTGGGCGAGTTCTGTTCGAAAAAGGTGCTGGGCGTCTGCCTGCAGAAAAAGCGCAGCTACTGCCAGTTTGATTCGAAGCTGGCGCAGATAGTCCAGCAGCAGGGGCGTAACGGGCAGTTGCGTATCGGGTTTGGCAGCGCCAAAAGTCCTGACTGTCGGGGGATTACGGTTGATGAGCTGCAGAAAATTCAGTTCGACAGACTGGATTTCACTAACTTCTACGAAGACCTGATGAATAACCAGAAAATCCCGGACAGTGGCGTTCTGACGCAGAAAGTGAAAGAGCAGATTGCTGACCAGCTGAAACAGGCAGGGCAGTAAGGTATGGGAAACAACCGGGGGAAATGATGAAGGTCATATTCACGTCGAACCGTTTTATTGATTTTCTTATCCGGCTTTTGATTACAGCGATTGTCATTTCCCCGGTAATTATCTGGTCGTGGGATACGGTAAAAGAAACCACGGCAGACGGGATGCTTGCCGCTGCTTTCGTTATCCTTTACTCCGGTGTGCTCCTGTTTATTCTGTATTTTTGTTTTTCTGCCCTGACTGACCTGCAGAAACCTGATGAAAGAAAAAATGATGAAAGGAATGAAGATGAATAAAGCATTACTGCCACTGTTACTCTGCTGCTTTATTTTTCCGGCGTCAGGGAAAGATGCGGGCTGGCAGTGGTATAACGAAAAGATGAAACAGCCGGAGCCGGAAAATAAACCTGCACCTGTAATTCCCCGTCAGGAGCCGGATATTATGCAGAAACTGGCCGCGCTGCAGACGGCAACAAAGCGGGCGCTGTACGAAGCCATTCTGTATCCCGGTGTGGATAATTTTGTGAAATATTTCCGGCTGCAGAATTACTGGACTCAGCAGGCCGGGCTTTTCACCATGAGTGCTAAAAAGGCTATGCTGGCACATCCCGAACTGGACTATAACCTGCAGTACAGCCATTACAACGGCACGGTACGGAACCAGCTGGCAGCAGACCAGGCGCAGCAGCGACAGGCGATTGCCAGACTGGCAGAGCATTACGGCATTATGTTTTTTTACCGGGGGCAGGAACCCATCGACGGGCAGCTGGCGCAGGTCATTAATGGCTTCAGGGATACCTATGGTCTGAGTGTTATTCCCGTTTCCGTGGATGGCGTGATTAATCCACTGTTGCCGGATTCCCGGACTGACCAGGGGCAGGCGCAGCGCCTCGACGTGAAATATTTCCCGGCCATGATGCTGGTTGACCCGAAACAGGGCAGTGTTCGTCCGTTATCATACGGCTTTATTTCGCAGGACGACCTGGCAAAACAGTTCCTGAACGTTTCTGAAGACTTTAAACCGAATTTTTAAAGAGGTCGTTTAAATGAGTTTTATTTCTTTATGGCCTTTATTGCTGGCCCAGGTGACAGTGATGTCACTGACAGTGATTTTCCTTGCCGCTGACAGGCGTTTTTTTTCATGGGACTGTTTTGTTGTTTGCACCCTGTCCATGATGATGGCAGAAGGTATTGTTATTATGAAATATGAACTGTGGCATATCCCTCCTGCCCTGCAGGGTCTGGCAGGAGTGTTGTCATGGTTGCTGCTGCTACTCCATACAGGATATTTTTCAGGCATATCAGAAGGAGTGCATAAGCGTTTGTGGCTCGCTGTTGCCGCAGTGTTTTCTGGTGCGGGAATGATTATATTCTACTGGTTGCTCCATGCATCAGAAAACATAATAAAATAACGAATAGTTAATGCGAGAATAAGACACATCCAGAGAATAAATATTATAAGTGCGAGTTTTGCTCTTCTTATTCGTAACGCGGACAAGTAATTTATTACAGAGAGGAGCATCCAGAGTTCAATGCATATTATTATTAATATAAAAATAGAGAGCATGATAATTGATGGACTGTTCTTTTGTACCATATAGTCCGGTGAAATGTTTATCAGTAAGACAATGGCAACATTGCCTAACATTGTTTCCCGGATAATGTCTCTGATAGCTTCCAGTGTTTTTCTGTCAAAAAATAAACTCATAGTATTAAATCCGTGATAATTAACATAACTGTGTCTGATTGATGAAGTCAGCAATATACTGAATAATAATGGTGTTTTAAATATGAGAAAATATAAATTCTCTTTACCCCGGCTTGATATTACGGGTATGTGGGTATTTTCCCTGGGTGTCTGGTTTCATATCGTCGCCCGTCTTGTTTACAGCAAACCCTGGATGGCTTTTTTTCTGGCGGAGCTGATTGCGGCCATCCTTGTGCTGTTCGGCGCATACCAGGTGCTGGATGCATGGATTGCCCGTGTCAGCCGGGAAGAGCGTGAGGCACTGGAAGCCAGGCAACAGGCCATGATGGCAGAGCAGCAGGAGGGCGGACATGTCTCTCACTAAATTACTGCCGGTCATTTTGTTGATTATGGCCACAGGTGTACAGGCCTCCACCCGGGATGAAATTGAACGACTCTGGAATCCGCAGGGTATGGCCGCGCAGCCTGCACAACCGGCAGCAGACACATCAGCCAGGACAGAAAAGCCGGCTCCCCGCTGGTTCCGCCTCAGCAACGGCAGGCAGGTTAACCTGGCCGACTGGAAGGTGGTGCTGTTTATGCAGGGGCATTGCCCTTACTGTCACCAGTTTGACCCGGTACTGAAACAGCTGGCACAGCAGTACGGCTTTTCCGTTTTTCCCTACACCCTGGATGGTCAGGGGGATACCGCCTTTCCGGAGGCATTGCCGGTGCTACCGGACGTGATGCAGACCTTCTTCCCGAATATCCCGGTGGCCACACCGACCACCTTCCTGGTCAACGTCAACACGCTTGAGGCATTACCGCTTTTACAGGGGGCAACGGATGCCGCCGGTTTTATGGCGCGTATGGATACCGTTCTGCAGATGTACGGAGGGAAAAAAGGTGCGAAATAAGCAGGTGGTGTTACTCATTGCCGGAATATCCGGCATCGCGACGGGAATAATCGTCAGCCTGAATATCCCCTTTATCCGTCTGGGGCTTTTTTATCCCGCCAGCCCTGTAGAAATTGTCGTTTCGCTGTGTCTTACCTTTTCTGTTTCTGTTGTGTTTTTTGTAGGGGCAATTGTGGGATGGATTTCGGTGTCTGAAATATATTACAGCCGCATGACTGGTCTGAATTAATCATCGAAAATATCAGAGGGAACTTATAATGAGAGAAAATAAAAATAATCCTGAACTCAAAATCAGAAGTACAGAACGAGATTATAAATACATTTCCAGGATTACTGACAGGTATGCTGGATTGTCTCTGGTATTCCTGACTGCCGGAATTGTTTTATGGACAGTTATGAATATTATTTTTGATGCCTGTATTGATTCGTGGAAAGCTGACCCTGAGTTAAATAACTTACGTTATATGTGTGTAGTGGCACAGTAAATTTGGCCACCTGATTAAAGGTGATATTCTCACCTCAACACAAAACAGGTGACTTAATG